>CBFGNP010000039.1:0-12708 GCA_965650095.1 uncultured Pedobacter sp.
TGGGAAAATGACAAAATTGCTGATCAGCCTTGCTTCCCTGGCCAATACTGACTTGGCACCGAATTGTCTGTCGGTGAAACCAGAAATCTCTGTTGTATGGGGTTCACGAAATGCGGCATTATCTGCCAGGCCGTATGCCGGTGCCAATCCCTGGGTACGGGCAATTATAGAACCGCTGATCAGCATAGAACCCATATAGTTCACTGCTACTTTGAAATAATTGTCGTATAAGAAAAGATGTACCCCTGCCTGAATGCCAATGTCATTAGTCACGATAAATTTTGCCTCCTTATCGTTTTGGCTGATGAGTTTCGACTCCACAACATTCGAATTGAGCAAAACCAGTCCGGATGCAGTATGCGCCTGCAGTAACGTGGTACCATCGGGTTTTAATATGGAATACCTGAAACCCTGTTTAACGATCCGGATGCTATAAGCTTGTTTTTTAAAGACCCAAACCGAATCGGCTTTACTCAGGTGACCTGTGTTATATTGCTGCTCTGCTTTATACGATATACCCTCTGGTCTATTCACAGCCAATAACAAGTTGGGTAGCATAAAGCTTAGAAAAAAACAGGTAAATGTTAGGAATAAACGACTAGATTGTTTTCTCATATGAGTAAATTATTGGACGATGTGAACCCCTCTGATCAAGATCTTACCAAGGTAAATCACAGAACGGTTATACTTATCAGGATTTGCTGTAATATCCTGAAGTTGATTTTTGCCTAATATCTTTCGCTTGTCAGGTCTTTCCTCAGAAAGCTTCAAGGTAACCTGATGCAGACCTTCAGGCAGCTCGATAACTATAAACTGCCCGCGGTAGCGGTTATTACAAAAAGCATTAAACCGGTTGAGCTGATCTCCGGAGCCTGAGACGATTTTATAAAGATTTGTTCCCTCCTTTTTCAATTTAACAGACTCACCATCCACCAGCAAATCAAGCTGACCAGCTTCCGGTCCGCCGATATCGAAAAATCCAAACATACTTCCTTTAAAGGTAAAGCTAAACGACTCTCCTGGGTTCTCCGCCTGAAGGAGATAAGGAAACCATTCCTTGTATCTTGAAAAGCCAATTTTATCCGGATCCTGCTTCTTCCATCCGCCGGAAAATTTAGCAATGGTTAGCGGCGAAAACATTTTAGCATCCTCCCAGTTATTTGCATGAAGTTGTTTAGGCAGATTCTTAATCTTTCTGGATTGTACCGCTTTCATCCTCAACATGGACCTCGCAATCGCAGCAGCATAAAGATTACCGCCTTCCTCTAGTGGATGAACACCATCCTGCGAAAAAACCATCGCCCCCATTGCGTTTTTAGGATCTCCTTTTTCTATCAGCTTACCAGCTTTTGCAAGCATTGCGGCTTCTTTGGCCATATGGACAGATGGCAGGGCATAATGATCGGCTATACTATCCAGTCTCCTGATCCCTATTGGGATCTGACCGTTTTCATATTCTTGCAGCTGCTTCGAGGTTACGGTATAGATCAGGCAAATATCAATCTCCGGATTGTATTTTCTGGTTTGGCGGATGATTCCTTCTACACCGGGAACAAAACCGCCGTTCACGGCAAATTCGATAAACAACAGGTCGGGATTATATTTTAATACCTGCTCATAAAGCCGGCAAGCACCTAAATCTGCATCTGTGCCCGATACACCTGCATTAATCCCTTCCATTTTAGCAGAGGGGAACAGGCTTTGAATGAATTTTGCTGACTGCATCCTGTACATGTTATTGCTTCTGGTAATGCTCCCGCCCAAATAGGCAATTCTTAAAGACTTCCCTTGCCTGGCCTTTTTAAAAAAGAACGGCAGCCCGTTACGCACATTGCACTCGTTATCATCCTTAAAACTACCTGGTTTCACTACCGGTGCAGATGGATCGGCAACGTTAAAAAAAACCGCCGGCGCATCAGACTGACTGGCAGCAATCAGTTTCTGCTCCTGGGCAATGCCGGGAAATGACATCAAAAGCAATACAAAAAAAATGTACAAACGATACATATAGCTAACTTTAAGATTTTTGATAACAACGTATTTCAAATAAGGATACCGGTGATTGTGCATTGCTGTTCTCTACTACAAATTTCAACTGATTGGTACGCACCGGCTGATCCAGCATAATGGTCTGCTGTGCCTGGTGGTTATCACTCAATCGCGCGATTTCCTGCCCATCATGATAAACGATTACATCTGTTGCACAAAAAGGTTGTACAGCATCTGGCTGACGCATCAGCACATTTTCCATGGGATGATCATAGTCACAATCGAAACTAAGTACAATCTGACTGACCGAAACCTCCTCTTTCCAATCTATTGTGATTTCAGGCGAGCGGTCTTTGAAATCGGCCACCCAGGCATTGGGGCTGGAAACCGGGCGTTGCAAGCCATTCCGCAAATTATCTGCCTGGAAACAATCCAAAGCCGGATCAATGCGCATAGCGATGTTATGCCCTTCCGGTCGCCTTTGCGGGCACCAAAATTCAAAACTATCGACACCAATATCCTCCGTTGGTTCCTGCTTGCCGTAATTAGATACCGCCGGATTAACGCTATTGAACACCGACAACAATCCGCTTATCCGCTGGTCACTGTATTCCAGTTCAACCTCTTCATTTTTCATAAAGCAAACAAAGGCGTAACAAGCTTCCTCAAAAGTGATATCAAAATCCAGCTCCAGCTCCTGCAAGCCTTGCTTTAGTTCCAGGGTTCGAACTGCTAAAGTCACATCTGGAGTATGATTGTATGCTTTCGAGCTTTTTCTTAACTGAACCTGCAGTTCTGTAGCTTCCATTGCATGAACATAGACCTTTATCAGGGGCATCTTACCTGGCTGCACAGGCAACATTTGGCCGCCAGAATGCTTGAGAGGCTTCAGTATTCCTGCTGAAGGAATTTCACTGATCAGGAGCCTGGAGGAGGCCGTAACTGAAGCAGCCTGGAGAACAAGGTCCTGATCGTCCCGCAAAGTTAGCCCTGGCAAATGCTGACCTTTTTTTAACAGTTCCAGCTGCAATTCTTCTATATATCTTTTTCCGATTTCGGCCGGACTTGTCTGGTATTTCTTACACAATCCCGCAGCCACCCCTACTGCCTGGGCACCATGCGCACAAGTAGCCATTACCCTGCTGGAGCCAAAAGCGACGTGGGTAGCACTGATGATTCTGCCGGCTAAAAACAGGTTATTCAGATTACGGCTGTAAAAAGAACGGTAAGGAATACCGTAAATTCCTTTACTGTGCCATTGGTTGCAGCCAGGCAGCTCACTAAAAATCCCATCTGCCGGATGCAGATCAATACTCCATCCTCCAAAAGCTACGACATCATTAAATGCCGTCTGTTCTACAATATCTTGCTGTTTTAGCATATAGTCGCCTTCAAACCTACGGCTTTCCCTTTTGCCCGGAATAGTACCCACCCATTCCAATCCCATGGTTTCAGCTTCTGGAAAATTGCCTGAATTTTTAATGTAGTTCCAAACGCCATAAACCACTTTCCACAGCTCCCATTTAATCTCTTCTGTAGCATGAATGGTATCCAGTCGCCCCCCATATTCCAGCCACCACAAATTGCAGCCCTGGTCTTTCACGGAAAACTTTTTATACCTTGGAATACTGGTGATGTCTGTCAACGCAAAGGAAGGCGGTACGAACTTAACTGGCCGTCCGGTATCTTTGGTATAAAAGTAGAGAGAATGCCCCAGCAATTCACCATATTCTTTTGTCGGTGCAAACTTCTCTCCAAATTCCTCTCTTGATTCGGCACCCATCCTAAAAGCTGCTCCCGCCATAAACCCGACGATACCGTCGCCGGATGCGTCACAAAATAATGGAGACCGAACCTCGTATCTGGTGCTGTTCTGACTGCAAAATGCATGTACACAGTCTATGGTCTCTTCATTCTTTTTATCCAGATCAAATACTGCCGTATTGAGTAGCAGAGTGATATTTGTCTCTTTCTTTACCTTCTCCAGGAGTATAGTATCGTATATCAAGGGGTTGCTATCTTCATTGCGGTAGGCATTCTCCACTAATATTTCATTGACTACCCCTCCTTCCCGCGCCCATCGGTTGTTATTCCCCATGTGAGAGGTAGCACCCAGCACCCATAACCTCACCTCGCTTGAGGAGTTGCCGCCGAGTACCGGGCGGTCCTGGATCAGCACCACTTTTAAACCTTGCCTGGCCGCTGTGACTGCGCAGCATACACCTGCCAATCCACCGCCGACAACCACAAGTTCCGTACTTAAATTTACCTGTTTTGCATATCTTTTCTTTGCAGGCGCTTCTATAATCATTCCGTTTATATTTTTAATGTTTTAACTATACTTTATTGATTTCAGCATTTTCGGCCAGCATCCTGGATATGGTCTTCTTAGCCTTTAGAGAGGATACCCATGGAATTAAGGATACCAGCAAGATGCCCAGGCCTGTAATGAAAGTAACCGTGCGTCCCGAGGGGGCCAATCCGCTAAGCACAAAAAGCATTACGGCGGTCACCAGCAAAGAGAATGCGATGATCTTCAACCCAAATTGATTCTGGCGTTTGATCTGAAGGGCTTCGCCGATATCTGCAAGCATTAACTTGCTTTCTTCTTTTCTTGTCAGTCTCGACTGCTCATAAGCCAGGTAATCCTTCGACGCACTTTTACGCATCATCAGCAACTCATTGATCAACAGCAGGAGCACCGGCAAGCCCATGCCCAATACCATTTCGGCTGCTCTATCCAATTTAAATCCATTGATAAGTGGCAGTACCAATTTAAAGAAAAGGTTTATTAGCAGCGTAAAAATGGTAATCCTTATCGTCACATATCCACTTAACTTTTTGGAAAACAAGGCCCATACCGGCGGGGCCATCAGTGGACCAGCTGTGATCGCAGCTACCGTCAGCACTACTTCTACCATGCCCCCCATTACCGGTACAATCAGTGCAATAATGATCATCAGTATACCCAGCGCCCAGGAGGATAGCCGCGCTACCTTCATCAATTGTTTATCAGTGGCCTTAGGCCGGATCACATTTTTATAAATATCATTGGTAAAAACTGCCGACACCACATTCAAGGTAGTATTGGCTGTTGCCGAGGTAGAAAAGTACATCCCGGTAAGCATTAGCCCCATTAAGCCGGGGGGCAATACCAACTGGCATACCTTCAGATAGGCGTTTTCGGCATCCAGCCCCTGCAAAGAAGGGTCGATTACCTTATACAACATAGGTGGCAGCATCCAGATGACCGGGCTGATCAAGTATAAAGCCGCAAATAAATAGGCGACCTTACTGGCTGATTTCGGACTGTCTACACTGGTATATCGCTGCACAAAGGTCCAGTTTCCTCCGATATAAAACACATGATATCCTGCAAAAGCCAAAACAAACCACAAGGTGTACTCTCCATTGAGCAGGTTAAAAAAATCCGGAGGTGCATTGTCCACAAATGCCGCAGCCCCACCTACTTTTTCAAAGGCCAGGGGTAAAATGATCAGTACAGCAGCGGTCAGTACCACGAACTGCAAGATATCTGTCACCATAACCGCCCAAAGGCCACCCGCAGCGGTGTAGGCAATCATGATCAATCCGAGCACAACGGTTGTTTCTGCCAGGGGAAAACCCAGCGAGGTACTAACCAATTTGGCTACCGGGTACAACACTGCGCCTTTGATAAACAAAGACACCGCCATAAAGATGTAGATGTACAGTTTTTGTACACCGCTTCCCAGCCGCTCCTGAATATATTCCGCCGCCGTTAAATTGCCAGTTTTCTTCCATCTGGGTGCAATAAACAATGCAGCCACCAGCGCGCCGAAAGCCATTGTCCACTGGATGGTAACCGATGCCCAGCCGTATTTATAGGCCACAGAGCCCCAGGCTACAAATGTACCTGCAGAAAAGAAGCTCATAAAAAGTGAAAGCCCTCCGATAAACCAGGGTACTGCCTCTCCGCCGGCAAAAAAGGATTTCATATTGACACTGGTTCTGGAAAATAGTAAACCTATACCCAATATAAAAGCGGAGAAAAATAAGATAACGATAAAGTCTAAGGATGAGGTCATGTCAAATGATTAAAGCTCTAAATGAAATTGTTTAAAAAATGTAAGTTTAACCGGGCCTGATAAACCTGAGTTCACCAGTGGGTCTTCGGTGCTATAGTGCTTCCAGGTACTGAAAGTAAAACGATGATCGGTTCTTTTAACCTTAGGATTACCCAACCACAAAGGCAGTTCAATGAGCTTACCCGTCGTAAATTTGTTATTGCTCAGGTCGTATCTGAGATCTGTATGGATAAATTCGTCGCCAATTAACCTGTTTATCCAACGATTGGCAACCAATATTTCAATCTCGTTGTCGCCTTTTTTTAAGAAGGAGGATATATCTAGCTGGTAAGGTTTTTTCCAGATGATGCCGGCTGATCTTTGATTAATACGCACTTCGGCCAAATCATACAAGGCTCCAAGCTCGAGCATAACTGCTGCGCCCGTATCAATTGTATCCATGTTAAACCGGTTTTGATAAGATACTGTTCCTGAATAATATCTGATTGCCGGCTTGTCGATGTTTTGCCAAAGGCTGAGCTGATTCATTTTATAATCGGCCGGGGCATTCCTGCCATCTAAAAAATTCAATGTCCAGGGACCCCTTAAAATTTGGTCAGCCTTGCTTTTTACCAGAGTTTTGTGCTGACTGCTTCCGTCGCTATAAGCTAAATCAACCGAAGCATTCGCGTCCAGTCTATATAAATTTTCGTCTGAATTTAAGGACGCGGCGAAATCAGCATTAGTTGCGGCTTTAACGATCCATTTTTCAGGTAAGGCCTTGTTAAAAACAACAAACAGCGCTGCTTTCGGACCCAAATGTAGCGGGATGTTCACCCTATTTCCGATGGTATCAAAAACTGTGGCATTCCAGGTTTTTCCAGTTTCTGCATCCCATATTTCTGGTTGCTTACCCTGATTACGAAAGCTGGCGGTTAAATCTAACCCATTATCCCCTTGGTTGCTGATCAAGTAAATATCGGTATCCTTTGATTTCTTATGGATATATCTGACCGGGTCCCTGCCATCCGAAATGATCTTAACGTCAGGTTCTAGTCTGAGGTCAGCCATGATCAGTTCTATAGGCTTGCCCCAATACACCTTTCCTTTCCCATAGTGCTTAACTAAAACAGATTTGCCATCCAGATCACCCCAGATCTCTTTTACCAGTTCGTCAAACTGTTGCTTTTTTGTTCTGTCAGCTCCCTTTGGAGAAGCAAGTAGTGGTGCTCCGCTAATGATCGCTCCAGACCTGAGCAGCTTTTGTAGCCTCAGCAAAGTTTCCAGTTCCATGAACGGATAATCAGGCAACACCATTATTTTGTAAGCCGGACCAGTTTGTAGCCTGAGCTCCCCATCCACGACTTCAATTTTCTTCAGATAGGCAGGATAAATAATATCGAAATTGTATCCTTTTGGCAAAATTGGTGCCTTGGCAGGATACTCATAAATGGCATCATTGGAAGATAAAAAGCACACATCTGCTACAATATGCCCCTGCTGCAATAAATACTGGCTTCGGGTAATATAGCTCATCCAGCCTGTTCCATATTTCCACCAGGTATTTGTTCTTCCAAAGTCGGTTCCATATCTCCCCATGGTAAAACCAGGAACAACATCGTAAGGCTGGTGTGTGTAGGTATGAAAAATAAAACGGTTAATGCCTGTGGTAAAAGCATAATCACCAATAGTTTTCATGCTTTCCGGTGTGCTTTGCCATTTGCCAAACTCAGGTTTCGACGTAAATGCTTCGGCAGCAACTATATTTTTGCCTAAAATATTGGCGATGGAAACAGTTTGTTTAATCAGTTTCTCGCGGAGCTGGATGCCATCTGTCCAGAATTCGTTCATTGGCACATCTACATAGGCATTGGCATGCGCTGGAGACATGGGCCCGCCCTGAGATTCGGAAAATATTTTCAACTGATGCTGATTGGCTAACTTTTGCATTGTTCCGTAATAATTTTCGGCAAACAGCGTAGTAAGTGTTTGCTGAAAATCCCAAAGCACAGCTGATGTCCTGGCCTTACTCTCTATCATTCTTCCTGTTAATACCGGCAAATACGGGATCAGTTTGTAATTATTTTTATCAGCGAAGTATTCCGGCAGGTTTGCCGTCCAGTTCTGAAAACCACCTTCAAAGCTGTCATATAAAACACCCTTAAACGTTCTTCCCAACAGCTTACCTGCATCCTTTATGATCCGGCCCAAAGCATGATTAAATTGAAAAGCAACGGCTTCAGGATCCAGTTTATCAACTTCATAACCTGTTCCTTCCTCAACCGCGGGATGAATAATTTTACCAGTGGTGGTATAACCGAACCTTAAAATTGTCCAGTCTCCGGCAGGAGGAGTCCATTTCAGTAAACCGGTTTTAGCATCAACAAAACGGGTTACCTCAATAATTTCATCCGGCTTAAGCGCTGATCTTTTATCATTTGTCAGGACATCGGCTGTTATAAACGGAGATTTCGACATTCCGGTCCGCGACTTCCAATCTTTCAATCCGTAAAGATTTTTAAACCCGATTTCATTGATGCTAAAAGATCTCTTTGGATGATCAATAGAGAGTCTTAAAAATTTGATTTTTTCCGCTTCAAATGGAATTGTGAAATTGCCTGTTGGTGCCTGATGATCCGCAAAGTTAAAAACAGCTGCCTGTTTGAATTTGACCCCGTCATTTGAAATGCTTATCGCACCTTTGAAATCAATTTTGTTCGCAATGTCGGATAGGCTGATATTCAGTGAATTCATATTCCCGACAGATTTAAACTTAAATTCGATAACCATCGGATCTGACCCGTTCTTTTCGAAAGATATTGAAGTTTGAAGGTTATGATCCACCAATTTCTTTAACTCGCTATGGGTTGTCGCGTTGCGCAGACTAACCGTTTCAGCGCTAAGTTCTTCTTCCCTACCTCCTGCAGCTGAAACGGCGATTATGGCTATATCCTTATAAAAACCGCTTTTTGTAAATGGAACGGCTAATTGTGTTGATTTTGAATGGTTTGCCTTGGTTTCACTGTATACAAGTTGTTTCATGGATTTCTCCAGGGTAATCCAGGGACCGCCAGCTCCCGACCAGACTGGACTATTGGTCATGTAAAATTCCAGGCCAAGGCTATCACATACCTGCATGGCATAATGTACATGGTTGAACCATGCATCACTTCCATAGCGGATCTGTCCTTTTGGCAGGTACATATGGGTATCAAATAATTGAACACCACCAATCCCAACCCGTTTCATGTCAATCAGGTCTTTTTTAATGCCTTCCCTGGTTACGTTTCCATTAATCCAATGCCACCAGGTCAATGGTTTTGAACTGTTGACTGGATTTTTAAACCTTTCTTTAGACAGCATGCCGGCGTTGGTCTGGGCAAATAGGGTAACCGGAAAAACCGAACCAATAATCGTCACAACAGCGACCATCAAAAAAAGTCTTAGCTTCAGCTGGAGGTATGGTATAATGCCCATCAATATCTTTTGGTCCTTATTTTCCGAATTAAACATTTTTAGTTACCGAGTTTCACCGCGGTTGAACTTATCTTTGAACCATCTTTCTTAACTGCTTCCAGTTGAATTGTGATCGAATTATCCCCATTAGGCAAGTCCACCGTAAATTCAAATGGATAGTCCTGGTCAACGATAGTCGCTTTTTTGCCACCTTTTAAACTATAGCTCATGTTCACTTCAGAAAATACTGTATCGTCATCCTGCAGATAGACATAAGCCTTCGACCTGTTTCCAAAACGGAAAGAAAAAGCTTTCGCATTTCCCAGGTCTATATCAACCATGTCATTTTTCACAGTAGTTCCCCTGGCCAGCAATTGGTCCTGGATTTGTATGTTTGGTTCTGTCTGCTCAATTTTGATTACGGTGAGACCATTGGCAGCTACGGTAACCTGAAAACCATCCGCTCCTACAGTTTGTCCTTTTACCCATTTATCTCCCTGATGAACAGCAATTAAAGCCTTCTCACCTGGTTTTACCAGATCCTGGTTTAGGACAATTGACGACTTTACAGGCTGCGCGGATTGATTCATAAATGCGATAAAAACACTATTCCCTCTTCGGCCGGAAATGTAATTCAGCTCCACATTACTGCTGGTAAGTAATTTGGCGGGCATCCACAGCTGTACATCCTTTTCATCATAAAATACGCCGGTCTTACTGCCATAAAAATTACTTTGCAGATAAGCATAACCTTCTATAAACTCTGCCGGAAAATCGATCTTACCTTCCGATCGTACAAAGGCATCGGTAACCAGATAGTCTAACAGCATAGAAGCCATTGGAAGAATATGGTTATAATGAAAAGAATTTACACTCTGGTCTTTATGATTGTGTAATGGAAAATCCAGTTTCTCATAGGCTGTAGTACGTGCGGTATTGATGTGATATCCCGGAAAATTACGGTAGCGACCAATGATTGCGGCTTTCGCTATTTCCCTTAAATAAGGATCATTGGTGTAATAACCAAGCTTTAGCATCCAGGGTGCATAATTGGCCATAAAAATGGCCCGATGCCCTGTGCTTGTTCCTGAAGACTCCGGCGTAAGGCCGATCTCCGATAACCTCCATGCCGGTGCCTTTTCCTCGGGATAATACATTTGTTTATGCCCCTTAGATTTCAAATACCAGTACATTGGGGCTTTTCCATCCTTGTTCACCGTAATCAAGCTATCCGGAATTGCCGGTGTCATCCAGGTAAACATGGCATAATGCCTGGCCCCCTCATGGGCGGCATCCAGGTATCGTTTAATGCTTGTTAGCTCATACAGCTCCATCAGATCGATCCACTTGTTGGTAAATGTTGGCCAAAAGAACAATCCGCCTGCTGTTTTATCGCGGAATGTTTTCTGTGGATCCTGCACACGTGTTTTAAGATATTCATCTGCCCCTTGTGTAGCTTTCTCCAGATAAGCTTTATCTCCCGTAGCTTTATACAGGTGCATGGCGTTCATCCAGCTGTTTCCATTTTCTTTCACATCCAGATTGCGTTCCCTGGAGTGAAAATATTCCCTCTTCGCCATCTCTTTAAACAGGGGATTCTCTTTATTGAATACATTATACAAGGATACCAGTTCAGAGATGGGCGCTACAGGCCCTTTGAGCTTCCGCGAGGGGCTCTGGATCTTTTGTGTCGAATCCAACGAAAACAGGAATTTTTCTCTTGATAACATATACTCGATCAGTGGATATGCCCGCTTGTCAAACATCGTTTTGTTGTCCATTACCATGGATAACTCCAGCGGGTTTAAACTGGATACATTCTTTACTGCACCTGGTACATCGGTAGAGTAAGCACAGCCCTTCAGTGAATCCACAAAAAGCGCATATTTACTCAGCGAATAATCTGTAATATTATCCAGTGCCTGGTTTAAGGAGGCGATATCATTTTTGCGGTAATCTTTAAACCCAAAATAGGCACGGGCGATCTTCTCATAAGCCTTGCTGATCATCATCGGTTGTACAAGGAGATAGACCTGAAATGCAAATGCAGATCCGGCTTTCATTTCTGAATTCATTCCCCCAAGGACAGGTGCATACACTGCGTTTTGCGCGTTTCCTTCCTGATTGCGTAGGGCGATACCGAACTGGCTGTTGGTGAGTACGGGCAAAGGATCAAATGGCAAATACTTTGGTGCGGCCATTACCCCTAGCGTGTTTTTACCATCATACAATAAAGTGGTTGGCACCGGACTCATGTGGGCAGTGGTCAGATAAGGTTTATCCGGAAACCGCATTTCCTGCCAAATAAACGGTTGCCATATCTCCTTAAGCGCTTCAGGCTTAAACGTAGGGGCACCGGTATATCCTACAGAGAAATATCCGTCTGCACGGGGCTGTAAAGTGAATTCAAGAGAAGGATCCTTTCCTTCCAAAAGCACCAGCTTTGCGCTAAAGTCAAATAAAGGATTGCTTTTATACTTAAATACCACGGTGTTCCCTTTCTGTGAAATACTTACAGGCGTTATCGCTATTTCCTTTGCACCATTGGCAATATATGTAGTCCGCCCGCCTTGTGCACTCCGCAATATCTTATCGTCAAATCCATCTCCGGCTACCGAAGCATCGGTCTTGGTTTGCTTTAGATCCGCTTTCTTTCCAGGATACGTTTTCCAGCTAGGTACATTGTAGGAAACACCGTCAATACCTGCAGGACGCAAAGCCATATCGGGATCTTTTTCTGTATAGAGAATGCTAAAGTTTCCGTTAAATGCGTAGGCAACTGAACGTGAAGTAATTTCAATGCTTCTGTTTTTCCTGGAAACGGAATATTTCGTCTGGCCCTGCATCAAAGCGGGCCAGATGAAAAGGGCTAATAATGTACTGGTTATCGTTTTAAGCTTCATATCTTATTAAAAAATCATCATCCTTACCATCCTTTGTTTTGCCAGGTAATTTTCGGATTGCTTGTTAGTTCCAAGGTAGGTATTGGCAACAAAAGGTTCCGTTCGGTTGTGTTTTTGGCAGCAATTGATGCACGTTGCCAGTTCGAAGGCGCAGTATTGGTTACCTCAGTGATGAGCGAACTCATATTGGTAAGGTACAAATCCCACCTGATCAGGTCGTGCTTACGTAAGCCTTCAAAAGCAAGCTCTCTTCCACGCTCATCCTGTACTTCCTTTAAAAAATCTGCTTTGACCAGACCAGGTGTAACATCCGC
>CBFGNP010000040.1:0-12672 GCA_965650095.1 uncultured Pedobacter sp.
AACTTGCTGAAGGATTTGCGGGAATAGCGGAGGCTAAAAATGCTACCCCTGCTCAAATAGCACTGGCCTGGATTCTGCACCAGGGTGAACACATTATCCCTATCCCGGGGACTAAAAAAACGAAATACCTGAGGGAAAACGCCGGGGCAGTGGATGTGGAATTGACCGCGGAGGATTTGAAAGCTATTGAGGAGTTGCTGGCAAGATATCCGGATACCGGCGCGAGGTATAATGAGGAACATGCGAGAATGGCAAATAAATAAATAACAAAAGGCCGCGTCATTCACTTTTGGCGCGGCCTTTTTTAGCTTAAAGTTATCTCCTTTTTCTATAAATCAGCAATGTGGTAGCAGCGATCAGTAAAGAAAATGGTAGTATACCAAAGAAAAATACCCTGATGGCCTGCACCCCTGCATCATCACTACTAATCACATCCTGAGATTTAGGTCTGTAGGTATTTACAGGAAATTCCCCATTGCTGAACCACCTGAATGTTTCCGTGATGACATCAAAGTTTTTAGTTACGGGTCTGCCCCTCGCAATCTCTACCGAACTCATAAAATCAGCATCCCCCGAAACCATGATCCGTTGTTCTTTACCAGCTACGTTACGGCTAAGCGCAAGCGCCAAAGGATTCCTTTGCTGATCGATTAAAATTGGGGTAATGTGAAATGGTGATGTTGAGATGGTCTTTAAGCTGGCCACCGCCGGCATGGCGACAACTCCTTTAGCCTGAAAGGAATTGTTGTATTTCCTAAAGTAATCTCCCGCATGATCAGAAAAACCAGCCAAAATAAAATCAGGCGCAAAATCTCTGCTCTTTTCTATAACAGCATCATTCTTCATTCCAATGCCTAAATGATCCAGCACCGGGCTAAGGATAGCCTGTCTGCCCGGCTCTGTAGTAATCAGTAAATTACCACCCCGATCTATGTAACGTTTAATTTTATCCAGATCAGTGGCGGAGAAATTAACCTTAGGATCCGCAATCACCAGGATAGTCGTTTTTGCCGGAATATCCTGTACCCGTAAAGATACGGTATCGACATCGAAGCCCTGATTAATCAAAGCATACCTGAAGGTAAGTTCAATACTGGCTACTCTGTATTCTTTATCTCCTGCTTTGTAATTACTCCGTTCGTCATGACCAGTCAGGAAAGTAACAACGGGGATTTTGGAAGGCTCCACGATACGTTTTAAGGCAGCAGTAATTTCCTGCTCACTCGCATACATCATCATGTCGTTAAAATAACGCAGAAAGGTTTTCTGATCGCCATAAGTCAACTGCCGTACTACACGGTTCTCTTCTCCACTCAGATCAACAATCTTTCTGATCTCTGCGGGCGTTAGAATGGTTTTGAAATCCAACCCGTAAATAGCTGCGACATTTTTTGCGAGTGCCTTTTCTTCAAGTCCGGGATGACTCTTATATAGATTAGAATTTTTTGATGTATCGTAATAATACACATAATCCATTTGCAGATCCGGCATAAAGCGCCGATACTGCATGAGGGTTTTTTCATCTGCACTTTTAACTTCTGGTTTGGCCATATAATAGTTCTCATCCAGAATGTTGACATAAGTAGTGATTTTAAGCGGCTTATTCATGGTCTTGATGAGCGCGATGCTATTTGCATTCAGCGTACGCATTTTAACTGCAGTGAGATCCAGATAGCCGGTAAGCGAAGGCCTTGAGCTGACATACCCAACAACAAAACATACGAAGATCAATGCTACATAACGCAGTACCTTTACAGACCATGGTTTTGCTTCTCTTCCAGCCTGGAGCTTAATCCCGGTCAGCATTAAAAAGAAAACAATTACAATTAAAAAGTAAGCGACATCCTCTGTACTGATCAAGCCACTGATCGCCTGTTCTGTTCGACCGGAAATGGATAAAAAATAAGTAACATGGCGGATGAGGTCTACCCCCTGTAATAAGCCGCCTACAAAATTTAACAGGCCCAATATTCCCAATGTACTAATGGCCGCCACTACCTGGTATGAAGTTAGGGAAGACATAAACAATCCTATAGCCGAATAAGCACAGATCAGCAGATATAAGCCAAAAGTTCCGGAAATAACCTGCCCATAATCCATGTTTTTTATGGAAAATCCTCCGGCCACCCCAAAAAGTACGACAATGAATATCAGGATTAAGCCGTAAGCCATCATGGCCAGGTATTTACCCAGTACAATATCCCTTACTTTAATTGGAGAGGACAACAGCAGCTTGATCGAACCGCTGTGGGTCTCCCTACTGATCAGTCCCATGGTTAACAATGGGATATATAAATAAAGGCTATTCTTTACCCCGGCAAAAAAGCCATAATTACCACCAAAAATCTTATCGGTGATCTCTGTAAATTCCTGGCCCATTCTTGAGGCCCTTCCGATCATCTGAATAAACTTAGTGATATCCAATCCAGCCTGGATGGGAAAGATCATCAATACCAGCCAGGCTACGGGGGAGTAAAATAACGTGCTTAGCTCAAAACGTGCAATTTTAAAAATCGTTCTCATCTTTTAGGCGGTATGGTTTTGTTTTTTATTAGATAGTTGAGCAAAAATGGCATCCAGCGCACTTTTTTCCAGGTTAATCTCTTTTAGTTTCCAGCCTTGAGCCACACTGGTTTCTACAATACTTTCTGTGATGTCTTGCGTGATGTTAAAGTGCATCCTGATGGTTTTACTGGTCAAAAATTCAACATTGGTAATCCCCGGTAATGCAGCTAATTTTTCTTTAGCCGGAGGATTACCGAGGGTTACTACCAAACTGTTTGGTTCTATATAATTGTTAAAAGAGTCCATGGTATCGGAGAATACCATTTTACCGCCTTCAATCATAATAATATCATGACAGGTAGCCTGAATCTCTGCCAGAATGTGAGAAGAAAAGATGACGGATCGCTCTTCAGCTATCTCTTTGATGAGGTGTCGCACCTCCAGGATCTGGTTGGGATCGAGACCATTTGTAGGTTCATCCAAAACAACAAGCAAGGGATGATGGATAATGGCCTGGGCAATGCCAACGCGCTGACGATATCCACCAGATAAATTACCCAACAGCCTTTTACTAAAGTGAGCGACACCGCATTTTTCTTTTACCTCATCAACAGCGGCTTTGATTTTGTTACCCGGGATATGCCTTAAATTTGCACAATAGGTCAGGTATTCATCTACCGTAACTTCCAGATATAAAGGAGCATTCTGAGGCAAAAAACCGATTCGTTTCTTTGCCTCTGCAGGGTGTTCCCGGGTATCAAATCCTTCGATCAGTACCTTGCCCTCTGTCTGGCTTAAAACACCGCAAAGGATATTCATCGTCGTAGATTTACCGGCTCCGTTAGAGCCCAGCAAACCCACAATTCCAGTTTTATCGATTTCAAAGCTGATGTCTTCAATGGCCCAATCTTTACTATACCGGTGCGAAAGATGCTCCAGCTTTACGATACTTTGTTTCATCTATTTATATATTTTGTTTTTTCAGGTGTATCATATGTCTTTAATTGTCTTCAAGCTGCCTGCGGCGGTTCAATTGTCAGGTGGAGCCTTTGATTAAGGGTTCAACTGCCAATCAGGGTTCATGACAGAAGCTGCCGGCCAGATCTGACGGAGATAGTCAGGACTGTTCGGTGCCAACGTATAGGTTTTTCCTTCTGCCAAATGCGTGATGGTCTTTTGAAAACGGGGATCTTTGTTCAGGCGTTTCAGGTCCATTAACCTCATTCCTGTAAAAGCCAGTTCCCTCCTGCGTTCTTCCAATACAAAACGGAGTACCCGCATCTGGTCATTCCCCAGATCTGCGGGGGTAATTTCCTGGTAAACATCCGGGCTGATCCGGTTTTTTCTGAGCAGATTTACGTCTGCCAGCGCCGCACCAAGGTCACTTGCACGAGCCTTACATTCCGCACGTGTCAGATAAACTTCAGGCGTATTCAGGGCGTTGTTAAAAAAATCTCCGCGAAGAAAAATCTTCACACCATACCTCGTCATGTAGTTGAACGGTGGCGCAGGTGGCCAGCCATTGGCATAATATAGCGTCCAGCGCTTGTCGCTGTTGGTAAACAACGCAGTCAGTTCAGGTGAGGCACATACGTCCTGTCCTAAACCAAAGGGGCGTAAGAAGGTACGTGCAACAATAGTTTCGGGGTGGTCGAGCCCTCTCGGCACATCTGTCCATCCTACCGGGGAACCAGGCACGAATGGGAACGGCCCAGGCTGGATAACCTTATAGTTATTCATGTCCGCCAGGGTATTGTACAAGTCCAGCGTTGCATTGGCATTTGTCAGGGCCTTTTCATAGTCGCCCATATACAAATACACACGGCTTAACAGCGCATACGCCCCTGCCTTTCTGGCCCTGAACTTATTCAGCTTATTGTTAAGGGGCAAATCGTTGGTTGCTTCTGTCAGATCAGCAATGATCTGGTCATATACTTCCTTAACCGTATTTCTACTGTGTTTGGCAGTGATGTCTGCTTCAAGCACCAGGGGAACGCCAGGTTCGGTTGCAGCAGTTGCCGGATCGTAATGCTGTC
Source organism: uncultured Pedobacter sp. (assembly GCA_965650095.1). Lineage (GTDB taxonomy): Bacteria > Bacteroidota > Bacteroidia > Sphingobacteriales > Sphingobacteriaceae > Pedobacter. Next base: position 4,542 of record CBFGNP010000040.1, read on the forward strand.
CATACACATTTACCAGCAGCAAATGCTCAAGCGCCCGCCCAAGCAGCGCTTCTGCACGAATGCTACGTTTATTTGCTTCAGCGCCTCCCTGGGCTTCCATGATATTATTGATCACGGTATTGAAATAAAAGATACGTTTGTATCCTTCACCCCACAGTACGTCATTGTCTCCTATCCCAAAAGCATTTTTGTCGAACAGGTAGATCTTCCGGTTGCTCAATCGCTGCTTCGTATACAGGTTACCCGGCTCACCCTCAGGAAGAAAAGCATCATCCGTGATCAGATCTTCATAATAGTCGCTAAACGTAGTTACGGTAGCAAAATTCAACATGTTCTCGTAATCCTCAACGGTAACCGGGATAAACTTATCTTTAGGTACAATGTCAAGAAACTTCTTGCAGCCTGCCAGCGAGAAAAGTATCAATGCGCTATATAAATATTTTGTTTTCATCTGTTTTATATTATTTGTTTTCAGTTGTCAGATGGAGCCTTTGATGATTAAAATCATTATTCCTCTGAGTGTTAACAATCATTTTAATCATGCCAGGTTCATGGTCATGTCTTTAAAAAGTGATGCCTACCCCTAACATGTAAACCGGGGTTACAGGTAATGTTCTGTAAAATTCTGATGGCAGTGCAGTATATGCTTCAGGATCAAGTCCCCTTGAATTTCGCAGCCAGCTGAACGGATTTTGTACCTGTAAGGTGAGTGTTGCAGAAGAGACCTTTGCATTTTTCAACAAGGTGGATGCAAAATCGTACCGCAGCGAAATATCGCGTACTTTCACATAGTCAGCTTTAAGCGTATTCAGGTCATTCATGCTCCAGATCGACTGATAATAATAGCTTGCTGAATTGCCCAGATCTGGTGCAGGCATGATACCCGGGATACTTTCATCACCTGGTTTCCTCCAGAAGTTAAGCGCCCGCTTGTCGACATTACGGTTAAAATTACTGCTCTGAATGATCCGGGGTACTGCGTCACGGATGACATTTCCGCCATTCGCAATGATCATAACGTTCAGGCTAAACTGTTTATAATTGAACGTGTTTGTAAACCCAACGGTGTAAGTAGGCAGCAGTGTACCACTGAAAACTAACCCATTCGCGTCAGTCATAGCCTCCGAATACCCCCCTTGTGCGTCGTAGTTTTCTACAATATTTCCATTTTTATCATATACCCGCATCGTACCATTAGTTGGGTTCAGTCCAGCATACCGGAAATTGAAGACGCTCTTTATTGGATAGCCAATTTTTTCCATGCCAGTTCCTGAGGTGTAGGTATATATGGATTCATCATTGGTACTGATTTCCGTCATCTTATTGCTGTTATAACTGAAAGAGAATCTGCTCTGCCAGTTAAAGCCCGCCGAACGGATGTTGTCTGTGTTCAGGGCCAGTTCAAATCCACGGTTCCGTAAACTACCATAATTAACCAGTGCGCTTTGAAAAGCATTGGTTGGATCCGTTCTGCGGTCACCAAGCAGATCGGTTGTCTTGCGGTTATAAACATCTATCGACCCGGATATCCGATTATTTAGGACACCAAAGTCAAGGCCGATATTTGTCACTGCTGTTTTTTCCCATCGCAACGATTTATTTGGCGGACTGACAATTTGTGTTGCAGGGGCACCGGTATCAAAATTAAAACCTGGGCTGGCTTGCAGAAATGGTCCAACGTTCTTGGCTACGTTACCGCTTAAACCATAGGTAGCGCGAAGGTTCAGTGCATCCACCCAGGTAACATTTTTCATAAAGTTCTCATTGGAAATTTTCCAGCTTCCTCCCAGGGACCAAAGCGGAAGGTATCTGTACTTCGGATCAGTACCAAACAGGTTAGAGTTGTCTACCCGGATGCTTCCCGTGATGTTATATTTGTTGTCGTAAGTATAACCTGCATTCGCATATACCGATACATACCTGTCTTCCAGGTCCCTGAAATAATTATACTGGCTATAGTTATAGCTAAAGGTACTTTGGAGAGATTCGGTACCTGTTAAATTTGTCAGTGAGTCTTCGTTAACCGGTTTAAAAATAAGGTTATTATCGTTGTAACCCATGCGGTGCAGCGTTGTTGAAGTACTCCCAACCGCTCTTTGTTCTGCCCCCGCTAAAGCGGTAAAGCGGTGCTTCGAATTGAACTGTTTGTCGAAATTCAATTGTGCGCGCAGTGTATACGATTTCGATTGTCCCCTGGTTTCGTAAAGTTGTCCGCCATCCGGAATGTTTTTGCCTATGGTACCGTCATTTTCGATCTGGGTCGCATCATTGATCATCCGCGCTACGCGGTAGTACTCCTTGCTTTGGTAGTTCTTATTGTAAAAATTCCCCCGCTCGGTCTGATATTTCACGTCCAGGTTCAAGCCCTCAATGAATTTGATGTTAAAACCTCCTTGCAGCCTGATGTAATTATTTTTGGATTTGATCTCACCATTATTTAGCTGATCGAGCGGGTTAAAAGTTTCATCCAGCAAGCCCAGACCGGTAAGCCTGTCCCTTTCAAATTTAGACTTTCCATCATTCCAGGGTACAGAATTGCCATTTTCATCTCTTAATATTTCATAAGGCATGGTATAGGTATACTCCATTCCACCGATGGGTTTAGACTTCGATGCACCCAGGTTTGCTGTAATACCAACATCAACAGTAAGCCATTTCAGTACTTTCGCCTGGTCTTTGATGTTTACGTTTATGTTGTCATCGTGGCTACCCTTGTTGTAACCTTGGTTGCCGATATAATAAAGACCTACGCCAAACTGGTTTATGTCATTTCCTCCCATTGCCGAAAAGCTATGCTGCTGTTTAAACATCCGCTGGAGCATCTGGTCCCGTACCTGTGCCGGTCCATCCAGCGTTCTTAACCGGTTTAGCCTTGCATCCAGCTGGTCTTTGGTAATCTCGTTCTGCTCAAACTGGTACAGTGCTTCAATGGTCTTGGACTGTTCCCCCCTCTGGATATCTTCGCCGTAACTTGGATGTCGCTTGTTAAACAATTCCTGCTGGAAATCCACTATTTCATTGGAATTCATCAGGTTAAGATAACCGAAGTCGGGAAGCGGGGTAACAAAAAGGGTGCTGTTGTAATTGACCCTCAGCTGTTTTGCTGTACCCATCCGCGTGGTGATAGAGATCACTCCATTTGCAGCCCTGGTTCCGTATATGGAAGCTGCAGCTGCATCCTTTAAGACAGTTACATTGATCACGTCTGCCGGATTAATGTAGTTCAGGTCGCCTTCATAGGGAAATCCATCGACCACGTAAAGTGGCTGCTGATTGCCATGCAAGGTAGATAAACCGCGGATCGTTACAGATCCGCTTTGCATGTAAAGTCCCGGTACAGTACCTTCCAACCTGTCCAGAATACTGGTTCCCATTCTTGCATCCAGCTTCTTCTCCGTTACAACGCCATAGGAACCTGTAGATCGTTCCAATGGTAAAGTCTGGTAGCCGGTGCTGATCATCACTTCGTCCAGCTGCCCCAGGGAAGGTTCTAATTTCATGGGAAAAAACTTATTGTCCGCCTTAATTTCAACCGGCTTATAACCAATAAAGGAGATCAATAAAATTGCATCCTCATCCAATCCCGCGATCTCAAAAGCGCCTCGCTCATTGGTAACCACGATGTGGTTTGTTCCCTTGACCTTTACGATTACGCCTGGCAATGGCCTGTTATTTTCATCTATGATAACGCCTTTTACATTTATGGCTGAAAACAGGTTAGTAATGATGTTGAGTGTGGATTTGAATACCCCTGTTTCTTTCTGTCTGATTACAATGGTGTTGCCATCAACAGTGTAAGTGAAAGGCTGATTGGTAAGCAATACATTCAATGCCGTCCTTAAACCCGTGTTCTTAAAATTAACACTGACAGGCTTTGCTTTTTTTAACTTATCGGGCTGCCATAATACATTGTATCCGGTCTGGGTCATTATTTCAGTGAATACTTCCTCCAGCGCTATATTGTTTTTGTGCAGCGTTACCTGTTGTCCAAAGCTGCTGGCACTTACCTGGAGCAGCGTGGTTAGGGTGAGGAGGAAAGTTAATTTCATCATAAAGAGAATTTCTTTTACACGACCGGGCAGGCCGTATAAAATTCTTTTGTAAATTTTATACATTGGTTCGTCTGGTTGGTTTAGTTGATATTTTTTATCCTTGTTATAGCAGAAATTTATTTCGTGATAAAGATCCTCCTTCCTTCTATTTTAAATCTTACAGCGCCGGTTTGGCTCAGCTTATTCAGCACTTCGCTTACGTTCTGAGACCTGGAAATCCTGCCGCTGAACAGTTCTCTTTTTACCTGCTGGTCCTGGTACACAATTTCAACATTGTACCACCTGGCTACTTTTTTCATGATGTCTTCCAGCTGATCATTATCAAAAATGAAGAGCTCATTTTTCCAGTCAACGGCAGCATCGGCATTCACCTTGCTTACCGTAATCCTGTCATTTGAGAATTGGGATTGTTCCCCTGGTTTCAAAATTACCGGACTGGTTTGTTGTGCGGCTGCACCTGTATCCGCTATTCGTGTGACACGTACTTTTCCTTCCAGCAAAGTGGTTTTAATTGGGTATTCTCCCGTATAGGCACTAATGTTAAAATGTGTACCCAAAACCGCTACTTCCTGTTGCCTGCTCGACACAATGAATGGCGAGCGTTTTTTGGTCACCTCAAAATATGCTTCGCCTTCTAAAATAACCTTGCGCGTCGCCCGGCTAAATTGCGAAGGAAAGGAAATCCTTGAGGCGGCATTGAGCCAGACTTTACTTCCGTCAGGCAGGGTGATCTGGTAGGTGCCGCCACGCGGGGTTGATGCCGTGACCATTTGAGCCCCGGTATGGTCGTCCGAAGACGACATAAGGGCTGTACCATCGCTGTACTTAATTTGACCGGCGCCAATAACTACCCCAGTTTTCGTATCGCTAAGGCTGATGGTTTTTCCATTGGGAAGCGTTAATATGGCGGAGTTCCTGCCTGGGGCAATGTCATTTGCATAGGTTAGGCGGTCTCTCCTGTCGTTGAGATGGGCCGGGCCACTGAAAAAGTAGATGCCAATAGCAATGGCCCCTACCACAGCAGCTGCTATTACTACACGTGGCCAAAGCCTGGTTGATTTGGGTTTCCCGATCTTTGCCCTGCTAAAAATGGCTTGTTTTATCCTGTCTTCCATTGCCTGATCGGTCTCATCAGAAAACAGTTCGTGCCGGCTATCATCAAAAGAGTTATACCATTGGTCGAATTTCGACCGCTCTTTATCGGTAATTTTTCCTGCAAGCCATTTTTTGGCAAGTATTAATAAAGTATCGTCTGGTTTATTTGCCGGCATATATATATAACCCCTTTATTACATAGCCGTTTCAGAAACGAAAATCCCTTAGTGGTTTTAAAATATTTTAAAAACAAAGGAATAAGATGACTTCAAGCAGTCCCCCAAAGTTGCCTTTAAGCTTTTTTTTAGCCTTTGCCAGATGGGCTTCGACAGTTTTCTCTGAAATATCCATTTCCGCTGCAATCTGTTTTTGCGTATAACCCTGCTCATACTTCAGCCTGAATACCAACTGGCATTTTTCAGGAAGCGTACTAATGGTCAGCTGGATTTTTTGCGTTAATTCCTGAAGGTCAACAGATCGCAACATGCTTTCATCAGCCTCTGTATACGTTAGGGAAAGCTCGTTTTCATACTTATGTACATTTGCCCACTTCCGCATTACATCAAGTATTTCAAACTTCAGGGCAACTGCAAAATAGTTTTGAAATCCGGTAGTCAGCTGAAAGCTTTCTCTTTTACGCCAGAGATTTAAAAACAGGTTTTGCACAATTTCCTCTGCTTCTTCCTGATCACCCAAACGCTTATGTGCAACCACAAAGATCTTGCGCCAATACCTATGATAAATTTCGGTAAATGCTGCATGGTCCCCCTGTTTTAACAAGCTGTTAAGTTCCTGATCAGTATATTCGCTGTATGCAGCCATGGCTTAATCGGTTGCAGGGATATGGACATTGGGATTGATGTGCATCAGGACCTTCCACAGTGTATTTTCTGCGAGTACTTCATCCTCAATAATTAATACCTTCATTAACTTATGTGCTTGAGTGTAAAAGTAAAAAAAAATCCGGTCTGTAAAAACGCAGATCGGAGTAGCTTTTGAATGATCATTTGCCCGCTGGTTTGGAAGATCAGGAAACCATTTATATATCCTATAGCTTTAAAACAAATAAACCCATCGCAAGCTCATCCGAACTTTAACAATGGGTTTCCCAAAACTTAGCTTGTGCCTTCAGCACATAAGATCAAAACAATCTAATCGTATCGCCTTCCTTTTTGCTCCTGACTGGCGATATAAAAAGTAATGCCAATTACAATAAGCACTCCACCGGAAAATGTTATCCAGGGAAAGGAATTAAATCCGTTAATGTTTATTGTCCAGGCATGGGCATCCACTGCATTCACATAATGCAAATCACGAAATACCAGTTTGCCGATGATAACAATGATAAATCCGAGTACGATTAAAGCTTTACTTGATGTTTTCATAATCTATTGTTTATAGCTGTATCGCAAAGAGTAGTAGACCCATCAACATTGCTAATACAATATAAAAGTACAAAAAAAATATAACTAATATTCACAAAACATTGTTTATACAATATTTATACAAAACAAAGCGACTGAAAGGAATCCTGACCTGGGCCTGATCATTCACCTTGCGGCTGCCCTTCTGTTTCCATGCCATTTTTGACACGCACCCATACCTCAGAAGTTTCCATTCCATTAAATGATCCGGTCGAAAGGAATTTATCATTGTCTTCAAAAACCAGTGTAAAAGAAAAGGAATGCCCGATCATCCAGGCAGATTTTGAAGTTACACTCCGGATATTTTCGGTATATATTCCGTCTTTGATTTCATAGGTGCCAAAAATACTGGTTGTGGTAATATTGCTTCGGTTATCGATTTCAGTGACAATGAAGTTTGTAGGAGTATAGGTCTTATACTTTCTAAAAGGAGTATTCTTTTCATTGTTGTTTGCATTGTTGCTGTATTGGAATTTTTTAATTTCCCAAGTACCCAAAAGTTTTTTAGCATCCTGCCCCTGAACGTTAAGGAACAGAAAAAGCGCTGCTGCGAGAGTTAGTATACGTTTCATTTAAAATTGGTTAGGTAATAAATATAAGAATAAATGGGGATTACGAAACACTTCTTTGTACTGCGTTATTTAGAGTAACTATAAACAGTACAAGCACAATTAAAATAACATGATGGCGTGTGAGATTCACATAACGATTAGAAGCTAACCTTCCACTCGTCTTTTTAGAACATAAGTGACCGTATCGGCGACATTAGTATGCTTGTTATTGTAAGACTTATTCTCTAATTGAAAATTAAGTGCTTTCAAAAGGGCTACCGAATTCTCATTGACAACTGAAGGAAATGCAGTAATCAACTTTGCGTTTAACTCTTCGAAAGTATAATCAATAACCTTGTTCAAAGCTTCCTTCATCAATCCCCTTCCCCGAAATTCAGGAAGCATTTCATAACCGATCTCCACAATTTCATTTTGAACGTCAAAATTCCAACAACAAATAGTACCAATCAAACTATTTCCCTCTTTAAAGGCAATCACCCAGTACAGGCATTCCCTCTTTTCAACCATAGTCTCTATTTTTGTAATAAACCCCAGGGTTTGTGATAAATTAGTGGGTGTTTCCCGTCCAACCATGATGTTTACAGCCTGGTCGCAGCGCAATTGATGGATAGATTCCAGATCCTGAGCACAAATACGTCTCAATATTATCCGCTCAGTAATCAATTTAGGAAATTCGGAAAAACCTACGGTTAACATAATTGGTTCGCTGTTTTATCAAAATACAAAGATAAGTAAACGATTGACAATCCTAAGTTTATCTCAAAGTGGTAACCTTTTATGGAGAATAGGTGGGCCAGGAACAAACACTAAACCACACTAAATTGATTCCTGCTCGCCAATTTGAATTGACCCCTATGGTTTGTTAATGCTCAGGTTATTATATTGCATGATGCGATTGGTGAAGAGGGAGCAACCATTTTGATTTACCCACTTCATATAAAACATTCGGTTCCTGACCCAAATATTCCACTGGTTAATCTTGCCATGA
>CBFGNP010000041.1:0-12433 GCA_965650095.1 uncultured Pedobacter sp.
AGAAGACAATCAACCTGTTTTTTCTCATTATTGTAGCCTCAATGGGCTAATATGTAGATATATATGATCTGCTTATAATACTTATCATCAAAAATAAAAGCCTTGCCGAACTGAAAGACCCGGCTGATAAGATAACTGAAACAGGATTAAGTCTGATGAACTGGCAGATGGCCGGATTGCTGATAGGAGTGATTTTCTGGGGAATTTTAGGGGATAAAAAGGGAAGGCTTTCCGTGTTGTTCGGTTCTATACTTTTGTATTCGGCAGCCAATATAGCGAACGGATTTGTAACCAGCATTTCTCTTTATGCGGCATTGAGGTTTATTGCCGGACTTGGACTGGCCGGCGAACTGGGGGCAGGCATCACCCTGGTCAGTGAAAGTATGAGCAAAGAAAAAAGAGGCTATGGTACGATGCTCGTAGCCGGTATAGGACTAAGCGGGGCAGTAGCCGCTTATTTGGTAGGAGATCATTTTGAATGGCGTGTCGCCTTTTTTGTTGGCGGAGGCCTTGGCATAGTGCTATTGCTGCTGCGTATAGGTGTTTTTGAATCCGGAATGTTCGAAACTATGGCCAGGAAGGAAGTTTCGAAAGGAAATTTTTTAATGCTCTTTTCCAGCAGGAAAAGGTTTTTTAAATACTTGAACTGCATATTAATAGCGGTCCCGCTTTGGTTTGTAGTCGGCATCCTGATTGGCATTGCGCCTGATTTTGGTAAGGCCCTGCAGGCAAAAGAGGTACTTGACAATGGAAAGGGAGTGATGTTTGCTTATGTTGGCATCTCCATAGGGGATTTTCTAACCGGTGCGCTAAGTCAGCTGTTTAAAACACGCAAGAAAATCGTTTTTATATTTCTTACCCTAACGTTTTCAGCCATGCTGTTTTACCTCTTAAATACCGGCTGGACAGCATCAGGTTTTTACACTTTGTGTTTTATATTCGGTATTTTTACCGGCTATTGGGTGGTATTCGTTACGATATCGGCAGAGCAATTTGGTACCAATCTCAGGGCAACAGTAACCACTAGTGTACCCAATATGGTCAGGGGCTCCCTGATTCTGGTTTCCATTTTATTCCAGTGGCTACGTGTTAATATGGGAATCATAAATGCGGCCTTATGCGTAGCGATAATCACAGTAGGGCTCGCTTATATCGCACTATACAATCTGGATGAAACCTACGGTCGCGACCTTAATTTCATAGAGGATTAGTGTCAGAATTGTGGAATAAGTCTGTCAGAAAAATGTACTATCTGCAATTTGGAGGCTTATGCTTTTTTTATTAAGGTTAACTTTGATTTTAGTTTTATGGAAATGGTGTTTAGAGATCAAGTAGTCGCAGCCTATCAGAAAATCCAGAATGAGATTTGCAGCAGTTTAGAACTGGCTGATGGAAAGGCTAAATTTGAAGAAGAGATATGGAGTAGGGAAGGCGGTGGTGGCGGCAGAACGAGGATCATGCAGCATGGGAGTGTAATCGAAAAAGGTGGTGTTAATTTTTCTGCGGTGCACGGAAAATTACCTGATGCTGTAAAAACTGCATTTAAAGTGGATAATGATGATTTTTTTGCGACTGGTGTGTCCATTGTTATGCATCCTTCGAACCCCTTTGTTCCTATTATTCACATGAATATCCGGTATTTCGAAATGGACGATCAGACGCGCTGGTTTGGTGGCGGGATCGATTTAACACCTCATTATATCATAGATACGGATGCAAGGTTCTTTCATCATCTGTTGAAGCAAACCTGTGATGAATTTGATCACTCGTTTTATCCTAAATTTAAGGCCAATGCCGACGATTACTTCTTTATCAAACACCGGGACGAAACCAGGGGAGTTGGTGGTATTTTTTATGACCGGCTAAAACCTGAAAATACGGGATTGTCGTTTGATCAACTGCTCGATTTTTCAAGAGCCGTAGGAAATACCTTTATCCCCGCATATACGGAACTGATCGACAGGAACAGGGACAGGGAATTTACCCCACAACAGCAGGAATGGCAATACATGCGCAGAAGCAGGTATGCAGAGTTTAACCTGGTATATGATGCGGGAACGAAATTTGGCCTTGAAACCAATGGAAGAATAGAGTCAATTCTAATGAGCCTGCCTCCGATGGCAAAATGGACATACAATCATCAACCCGGCCCGGGCACACCGGAGTTCCATACGCAGAGCATGCTCAAAAAGGGAATTGTATGGGCTTAAAGGCTAAATAAAGCCGAGATTTATAGGTTAAATTTTTTCCACAATGCGTCTTAATGGCGCATTTTTTATTAGATTCGCAAGGTTATAAGAATACCACATTTAAATCGTTCTTAACGAACATTAATATTTATGGCAGAAGATTTAGAAAATCAAGAAAACGACAAAATAATCAGAATCGATATTGACGAGCAAATGAGATCCGCTTACATCGATTATTCGATGTCGGTTATCGTATCAAGGGCCCTGCCTGATGTACGGGATGGATTAAAGCCGGTACACCGGCGCGTGTTATACGGAATGCTTGACCTGGGATTAACGAACAATAAACCATATAAAAAATCTGCACGTATTGTTGGAGAGGTACTTGGTAAGTATCACCCGCACGGCGATGCATCCGTATACAATACCATGGTAAGGATGGCTCAGGAGTGGAGCCTTCGGTATCTGATGGTAGAAGGACAGGGTAATTACGGATCAATTGATGGCGACTTTCCTGCGGCTATGCGTTATACAGAGGCACGTTTCCAGAAAATAGCCGAAGAAATGCTGGCCGATATCAATAAAGACACCGTCGATTTTCAGCTGAACTTTGATGATTCCTTACAGGAGCCTACTGTACTTCCTTCAAAAGTTCCAAACCTGCTCATTAACGGTTCATCCGGTATCGCGGTAGGTATGGCAACCAATATGCCGCCTCATAATCTTACCGAAACCATCAACGCAACTATAGCCTACATTGACAATAATGAGATCACTATAGCTGAGCTAATGAAGCATATCAAAGCACCGGATTTCCCTACCGGGGCCATAATTTATGGCTATGCAGGTGTTCAGGAAGCTTTTGAGACAGGAAGAGGCCGTATTGTAATGCGTTCTAAAGCGGAGATAGAAACGAATAAGGACCGCGAAACCATCATTGTTACAGAAATACCTTACCAGGTAAATAAAGCGATGATGATCGAGCGTACTGCAGAACTGGTTGGCGAGAAAAAAATAGAAGGCATATCCAACATTAAAGATGAATCCAATAAAGACGGTATCCGTATCGTTTATGAGATCAAACGTGACGCAAATGCTTCTATCGTTTTGAATAACCTGTTCAAGCAAACGGCTTTACAAACTTCATTCAGTGTCAATAACATCGCTCTTGTTAAAGGCAGACCACAATTGCTGAACCTGAAAGAGCTGATTCATTATTTTGTTGAGCACAGGCACGAAGTGGTTATCCGTAGAACGAAATTTGAGCTTGCTGAAGCTAAAAAACGTGCGCATATTCTGGAAGGATTGCTGATTGCGCTGGATCACCTTGACGAAGTTATTCAGCTGATCCGCAGCTCAGAAACGCCAGAGGAAGCCAGGCTAGGTTTAATGGAGAAATTTGGCCTGTCAGACATCCAGGCCAGAGCAATTCTTGACATGACCCTGCGCAGGTTGACAGGTCTGGAACGTGATAAGATCAAAGAAGAGTACAACGAATTGATGAAAACGATCGAATACTTACAGTCTATCTTAGACGATGAAGGTAAACGTATGCAGATCATCAAGGACGAACTGACCGAAATGAGAGAGAAGTATGGTGATGAGCGCAGAACTACTATTGTTCATTCGGCAGAAGACATGAGTATGGAAGACTTCATTGAAGATGAAGAGGTAGTGATTACCATCTCTCATGAAGGCTATATTAAACGTACACCAGCTACAGAATACCGTACCCAGGGAAGAGGCGGCAAAGGTTCTAAAGGAAGTGATTCCAGAAATGAAGATTTTATTGAGCACCTGCTGATTGCCTCTAATCATAATTATATGTTGTTCTTTACCGAAACAGGCCGCTGTTTCTGGTTAAGGGTTTACGAAATCCCGGAAGGATCAAGGTTAAGTAAAGGAAGAGCTATCCAGAATATCATCAATATTCCTAAGGAAGAAAAGATCAAAGCCTTTATTAAGGTGAAGAACCTTAAGGATCAGGAATACCTGGAAAACAATTACATCATCATGTGTACCAAAAAAGGAACGATTAAGAAAACTTCTTTAGAAGCTTATTCGAGGCCAAGGGTAAACGGTATTAACGCAATTAATATCAATGAAGGTGATCAGTTGCTGGAAGCAAGTTTAACTACGGGCTCAAGTGAAATTGTAATGGCTTTACGCTCAGGAAGGGCAATTCGTTTCAATGAAGAGAAGGTAAGGCCAATGGGAAGAACTGCAACCGGTGTACGTGGAGTCACACTGGCGCATGAAAAAGATGAAGTAGTTGGTATGATTGCTGTTGATGATCCGGGTGCAACCGTACTTGTCGTTTCAGAAAAAGGTTATGGTAAACGTACTGATATAGAAGACTATCGCGTTACTAACAGAGGTGGTAAAGGTGTTAAAACAATTAATGTTACTGAAAAAACCGGAAACCTTGTTGCCATTAAAAATGTTACTGATGCTGACGATCTAATGATCATCAATAAATCAGGCATCGTAATCAGGATCGTTGTTAGTGCATTGAGGGTTATGGGACGTGCAACACAAGGCGTTCGGTTAATCAACCTGAAAGGTAATGATGAGATCGCATCCGTTGCCAGAATTGAACATGAGGAGGAAGAAGTTGAAGAAACCGAAAATTATGTTGTGGTAGACGGAGAGCCTGCAGGTGAAATTAGTGATGATTCTGCTGACGAAAACGATGAAGAAGAAGGAGAGGCTGATGACGATGCTACAGAAGAAGAAAAATAATAAGAAACTATCAAGAATTGTTAAACATAATCTAATAAAATGAAGAAGGTACTTTTAGGTATATTGTTTGTAGGTGTGACCTCATTTGCAAACGCTCAAAAAAGTGAGATCAGTGAGGCTAAAAAAGCATGGAATCTTTTAGGCATCACTACAGGCAAAACCTTAGCGGATCATTTGAAAGCACTAAATGGCGGACTGGCACACACCGATCTGGCGATTGCGCATGAAAAGTCCAAAGATTTGCCGGATGCCTGGTCTTACAGGGCATTATTTGCGTCCAGAATCGCATTGGTTGATTCTGTTGATTTAAATAATGCGAAAGCGAAACAGAAAATAGCCGAAGAGGCCATCGCAAAAGCCCAGGAACTGGATAAAAAAGGTGGTGAAAAAGAAAATATTGATCAGGCAAAGGTCAATGTAGAGAATGCCGTAAGAAACAGGGCGATCTATGCCTATAAAAAGAAGGACTTTGCGGCAGCACTTGAAGCTTTTAATGAGATCACTACTAAAAACCCGAAAGACACCTCCATGTTTGTGAATGCAGGTGTAACTGCAAAAGAATTGCAGAACTACCCGGAAGTGATCAGAAATTTCAAAAAAGCAATTGAGCTGAATTATCCGGATTCAAAAGTCTTATACTCAGAGATCGTTAACATTACCTTTGATAAATTGAAAGACAGTGTTACCGGCCTGGCCCTGATTAAAGAAGCTGCAGCAAAATTCCCTGATGATTCTTATTTTATTGGTTTAGAGACAGATCACTACATCAAAACGGGTGACATCGCAAAATCTCAGGAAATGCTAAGCAAATTAATCGCTAAAGACCCTAAAAATGCCACTTATCAATATTTAATGGGAGATACCTATTACAAACAGGCTTTAGCTATACAAACGCAAAGAAATGCTTTGGATGTCAAAAAAACCAAAGAATTCAATGAATTGGGCGTTAAGATGACAAAATTCATTGATCAGTCTATACCTTATTATAAAGCTGCTTTAGAACTGGATCCTAAAAATGTTAATGCACTGGAGAACCTGAAAGTTATTTATCTGTTTAAAGATGATAAGGTTAACTACGAATTGATTAACAAAAGACTGGAAGCACTGAAGAAATAATTCAACAAGAATAGCAAAGTAAAGAGAGGGGTAATTTTTATCCCTCTTTTTTTTTTATAAGTTTGTAACAAGAACATGTTTTGTATGAGTAAGATATCTTTTGTTTGTAGTGTATTCCTGATTTCCATAAGTTATAACGTTGCCTTTGCCCAAAAAAGCCAGCTTCAAATCGCACGTAACAGTGTTGGCAAACTTCAGGTTGCCATCAATGCCAAACAGGACGTTAAGAAGCAGCTAACGTTACTAGGAGAGGGGATTAAAGCTGCCGAAGCAGCCCAGAACGACAAAAAAACAGGGAAATGGCCGGAAACATGGGCCGTAAAAGCATATTTAAGTTCTTATGTATCGGTCATAGAAACTGATGAGGGCAATGCAGATAAATATTATAGCCTTGCGCTCAAAGCAATTGATTCCGCAAAAAAGCTGGATAAATTCCAGGCCAATCATCAGCTGATCGCTGCATCAGATTACAATGTGAACATCAGAAAACAAAAGAAAGGTAACGCAGCATATGCGAAAGGGGATTTTGAAGCGGCATATGAGCTCCTTAAGGAAGTCAGCGATTATTTACCTAAAGATACCACACTCGCCATCAATACAGCACTGTCGGCACAAAGCATCCAGGCATTCGACAAAGCTTTGATCTATTTTAAAAGAGCAAAGGATAATGGCATTAAAAACCCAGTGGTTTTCCAGAATATGGCCAGCATTTATAGCTCGAAATTTGAACATGAACTCGCTATACGAACCCTTGAGGATGGCATTAAAGTTAACCCTTATAACGTTTTCCTAACCAATGATTACATCAACCTCTTGTTGGATAATGAAAAATATCCGGAAGCCATGCGGGTGATTGAATCGACACTTAAGGTTGAAACAAGCAATAAATTACTCTATTTCTTATACGGTTATCTGCAGCAACATAAAGTCAACTACAGCACTGCAGAACTTGCCTATAACAAAGCTTTAGCGCTGGATGAGAATTATTTTGATGCATTGTATCAATTGGGCTTGGTGTATATCAATTCTGCAAATCAATCACTTAAATCCGGCGCGGCTGAAAAAGCGCCCAAATTTTCTTCATACATCAACAGAGCAGAAATTGCATTGCTTCAGGCGCACGAAGTCAACCAGAACGACAAAGCAACGATCCAGCTGCTGATCGAGATCTATACCAGAAAGCAAAGATTAGATAAAGTTCAGGAACTTAAAGCAGAACTGGCAGAGTTTTAACTAAGAACTGTCAGAGCTGACCTTCAGGTAAAACCCTTGAATAGGGTGTTATCATTATTATTACTTAACATAATATTAATTATGGTACTGCATGGCTTTTCGAGAAGGAGGCTTTATATATGCTATAGAGAGAAAATTATTTTACCCTTTGAATTAAATAAACCTAAAAAATGTTGATATTACTAGCTAAAATGGTCAAATAATTGATATGCCTTAATATAAGTTTTACCTATGTTTCATCGTCCGGTCAGAAGTATTCATGATTTTTTGTTAAGTACTTATTTTGCTGACGGATTACGTATCACATTGGGCGTGCTTTGTCCGTCGCTCATTCTTGCCCAGTTTGGTTTATTGCAGTACGGAATGACCTTATCCTTAGGCGCTTTGTGTGCGAGCGTCGTGGATTCTCCGGGACCAATCGTTCACCGCCGAAACGCGATGCTGATCACTACAGCATTGATCACACTCATTTTTATTGTAGTTGGGCTAACCAACAGCAATATTTATTTCACAGCAATGCTGATCGTATGCTTCAGTTTTATTTTTTCCATGTTTTTCGTGTATGGCACCAGGGCTGCTTCAATCGGAACAGCTGCGCTGCTTATCATGGTCTTAAGTATAGATGATCTGCGACCCTGGCAGGAAGTCCTGTTTTCTTCTGCACTTCTCCTCGCAGGAAGCATCTGGTATACCCTTTTGAGCTATTTTTTCTATAGGCTACGCCCTTTCCGTATTGTTCAGCAAACTTTAAGTGACGCTATTCATGAAGTCAGCCTTTTTTTAAGAGCAAAGGCTAAATTTTACCATCAAAACGTCGACTATGATGATAATTATGCCGACCTGCTTCAGCTTCAAGTCCTAGTTCATGAAAAACAGGATGCTGTGAGGGAAGTATTGTTTAAAACGAGAGAGATTGTAAGGGACTCAACTCCTGAAGGGAGATTTCTTCTGCTGGTCTTTGTAGATATGGTGGATCTTTTTGAGCAGGTGATGTCTACCTATTACAATTACAAGCAGTTGCATGAGCAATTCGACTCCTCAGGCATATTAAGACATTACGAGTCGGTCATCATCAAGATAGCAGATGAGCTGGACGACATTGCTTTTGCTTTAAAAACCGGTGGCACCCCTAGCCTGCCCACTTCCCTGATTGAGGATGTAGAGAAACTAAGGAAGGAGATCACTCAGCTGGAAAATGAAAACAAAGACGGTAAATACAATACATTGGGTATTATCGCCTTGAAAAATATTGAAGTTAACATCGAAAATATTCTTTCCCGCCTCAAAACGATCAACAGTTACTTCAACAAGAAGGAAAAGAAAAATCTGAAAGCCCGGGAGATTGAGATCGATAAATTCGTAACCAGGCAAAATGTTGATCCGCAGCTGCTTTACGAAAATATCACTTTCAGTTCCTCCACATTCCGTCATTCGCTGCGTGTAGCCATTGTTATGCTGATTGGGTACATCGTGGCAAAATCATTAAGCTTTTCGCACAGTTACTGGATCCTGCTGACCATCCTGGTAATTTCCAAGCCAGGCTTCAGTTTAACCAAACAAAGAAATTATGAACGCATCGTTGGAACCGTGATCGGTGCTTTTATAGGGATGGGTATCCTTGTCTACATTCAGGATAAAAATACCTTATTTGTTATCCTGCTATTCTGTATGATTGGGGCCTACAGTTTCCAGCGTAAAAACTATGTGGTAAGCGTCCTGTTTATGACCCCCTATATTTTGGTTTTGTTCGATTTCCTTGGAATGGGAAGCTTATCTATAGCCCGGGAAAGAATCTATGATACGCTGATTGGTTCTGGTATCGCATTATTAGCCAGCTATTCCCTGTTTCCCAATTGGGAACATGAAAAGCTTAAAGAAGGAATGCTTGACATTCTTAAAGCCAACATCAAGTATTTTGAAGAGGTTGTGCTCTTGTATGTAAACGGGCTAAACAACCTGACGAGTTATAAGGTGGCCCGTAAAGAGGTATATGTTGCAACAGCCAACCTGGCTTCACTTTTTCAGCGCATGTTCTCTGAACCTAAAAGCAAGCAGATCATGATGACAGAACTGCATCAGTTTACCGCATTGAACCATCATCTTTCTTCTTATATTGCTACACTGTCCTTATACAAGAAGGAACATGCCCTTGTCGTGGCAAACTTTGATGACCTTAAACCGGTCGTTCAGAACACGATTTACCTGTTAAACCTGTCTGTCGAAAATCTGCAGGAAAATAAAGGTATTACCAGTAATGTCCCGTTGATCAGAAGCAAATTCAACGAATTACCCAAAACGCAAACTGATGATGTCGTTATCGCTGAACAGATTGATCTGATACAAAAAGTTGCCTATGACATCTTTAAACTGTCAGAAAAAATTAAATTGTAAACTTTTAAAGCATCTTCAGCGTTTTAGTTGGAATTAAAAGAATCAAAAAAAGTATGGAAAAGTTGTATACAGCCTCTGTAACCGCCAAAGGTGGAAGGAATGGTCATATTAAGTCAAGCGATGGAACAATAGAATTTGATGTTAGAAAACCAAGGGAAATGGGCGGACAAGGTGGTGCTACAAATCCAGAACAACTATTCGCAGCAGCTTGGGGCCCCTGTTATCTCGGGGCACTTGGAGCTATAGCCGAACGCGAAGGTATTGATATTTCCGAGGCCAGCGTAGAGGTGCATATCTCCCTGAACCAGGAAGGCAGTTCATCTGTTCTTTCTGCAGATCTGGACGTACACATTCCCGGTATTGCGATAACAGAAGCACAGACCCTGGCGGACAAGGCTAGTCACGCCTGCCCTTATTCTAAAGCGACAAAAGGTAATATTTCGACAAGGGTAACCGCAATTTAATCTGGCCCTGATTTTAAAAAAAAAAAGCTGTTTGGTTATGAAACAGCCTTTTTTTTAAAATCATACTTATGCTAAACGGTAGCTTCCACAGGACTGTTTAAGGTATTTACAGGTCTTCCGTTTTTAAAGGCCTCCCTTGTTTTTAAGCCCAGAAGTTCAAACATGGCCATATCATCCACAAATGCAGGATTTGGCGTAGTCAGTAATTTATCACCCGCAAAAATGGAACTCGCACCGGCCATAAAACAGAAAGCCTGTTCCAGGGTACTCATTTCATTTCTTCCGGCAGACAAGCGCACTACCGAGTTCGGCATTACAATACGGGCAGTCGCAATCATCCTGACCATGTCCCAGATCGGAACACGTGGCTGGTCTTCCAAAGGCGTCCCTTTCACCGGAACAAGGGCATTAACCGGAACCGATTCAGGATGAACTTCCATATTCGCCAGTGTCTGCAACATGGCAACCCGGTCTTCGGTAGTCTCACCCAGTCCAATGATGCCTCCGCTGCACACCGTTAATTTCGCTTTGCGCACATTTTTAATTGTATTTAAGCGATCGTCATAAGTCCGGGTTGAAATGATCCGTTTGTAGTCTTCCTCAGACGTGTCGATATTGTGGTTGTATGCATATAAGCCTGCATCAGCAAGCTTCTGGGCCTGGCTTTCTGAAAGCATGCCGAGTGTACAGCATACCTCCATGTCCATTTCATTTACGGCTTTAACCATTTCAATCACCCGGTCAAAATCCCGGTTGTCGCGTACTTCTCTCCATGCAGCACCCATGCACAGGCGGGAGGCTCCCCCCTCCTTTGCCTTCACTGCAGCGGTAACTACCTGGCTCAGCTGCATTAATGGCTGAACCTCTAAGTCAGTATGGTAGCGCGCTGCTTGCGGACAATACGAGCAATCTTCCGCACATCCACCCGTCTTTATAGAGATCAGGGAACTTACCTGGACCTCCGCATAATCTTTATTTTCACGATGTATGGTTGCAGCTTCATAAACTAAGTCCAGAAATGGTTTGTGGTAAATTGCCGAAATCTCCTCTTTAGTCCAGTTGTGTTTTGTTGGTTGCATATATTTGGTGTATTATAGTAAAAGTTTGCTTGCCATTCCCAGCAAGAGTAAAAATCCGAAAACGTCTGTAAATGTGGTAATAATTATGGATGATGCAATGGCCGGGTCAATCCCGATCCTTTTCAAGGCCAGTGGAATACCTGCCCCTGTTATCCCGGCAATCAGTAAGTTACCAGTCATCGCTAAAAAGATAACCAGTCCAAGCATCGGGTTCGAATCAAAGTAAAGGGCAAATAGAAATACAATTGCTCCCGTACAGGCCCCGTTAATCAGTCCAACCGTAAACTCCTTTAGAATCGTCCTGTACGCCTGGTGATCCGTGAGGTCATATAGTGAAATCCTTCTTACGGTTACGGCCAAGGCCTGTGTAGCCGCATTTCCACCCATCCCCGCAATAATGGTCATATAGGCTGGCAATACGGCGATCAGTTCTATAGTGCCGTCAAAATGCCGTACAACCGACGAAGCTAAAAAAGCAGTACCCAGGTTAAGGATCAGCCAGGGTAACCTCGATTTTACCGCTTCAATCCAGTTACCGCTCAGTTCCTCATCTTCCGATACCCCTGATATTTTTAAAATGTCTTCCGTATTTTCGTCTTCCAGAACGTCAATTACGTCATCAAAGGTTACCCGGCCTAAAAGTTTCATGTCCTTGTCCAGTACCGGAATACTGGTAATGTTGTATTGCGAGATCAGCCTTGCTACTTCTTCCTGATCTGTATCCGGATATACCCAGGCCACTTCGGCCTTTACCAGTTCCGTTATTTTGGCATTTCCTTTAGCCTTGATGATGTCTTTTAAGGATACGATTCCCTGAAAAACATTGTTGTCATTTACTACAAAAATGGTATAGAACTCTTCAATCTCTTCACTTTGCCTGATGATCTCATCAATAGCATCCTTCTTGGTCAGGTTCAGGTTGATCCGGATGAACTCCGTATTCATCAGACCACCGGCGGTCTCTTCGTGGTAGCTTAATAAATTCCTGATGCTGGAGGCGTCATCTTCGCTCAGATCTGCAAGAATCTCCTTTTGTTCATGCTCTTCCAGCTGGGAAATGATGTCGGTCGCATCATCATAATCGAGCTCTTCAACAATTTCTGTACGCTTATCCGGATGCAGCTGTAAGAGCAGCTCCTCCGGATGGGATTCCTCATGCATTTCCGAGATGACCTCAGAGGCAATTTCAACATCCAGCAAATTGATGATCCTTTGCTTA
>CBFGNP010000042.1:0-12358 GCA_965650095.1 uncultured Pedobacter sp.
TTGCCTGGAATACTATTTAAAATGATTTTCACCTTGCCTGAGGGACTGATCGACCATAGCTGTCCATGTTCATCTGAGCAGGTGATGAGGTTGCCTTTTCTGTCGAAATAGGTGCCGTTGGCCCTGCCTGACTGATCAAGAAAAACAGAAAGCTTTCCATTTAAGCTGTATTTCCAGATTTTATCATTGGGTTGGTCTGTAAAAAAAACATCTCCGTTCTTATCCACGGAACAGCCTTCGGTAAAGCGAAAATCCGATGCGATCAATTTAAGATCTTCCTGGGAAAAAAGCAGCGTTCCGGCACCTGCCTGCGCTTTTAATAAAAAGGGAACAAGCCAATACGCGAGGGTTAAAAAACTAAACTTAAAAACGTTCATCCTGAATATTTTGAAAATGTAAGCCAATTTACAATTGTTTAATCATCCGGAGTGAAGAAAGTCTGAAATTTCCCGTTTTTTTTGCCCTTAACATCATCAACTAGAGCGATTTGGGAATCTGTATTTTGAACCACAGCCCTGTTCAAGCTGCTTACGGTATATAAGCACCACTATAAGATGTCATTCCATCTTTTCTCATGGCCTCAATGATGAGACAATTATACACATAATCCCAGCTGGAACTAACCTCAGAATTTTGATTTAAACCGTAGGGCCACCAGTGCTGCGTATCTCCGCTAAGCTGCACATTGACCATACTATTCTGGATCTTTTTCAACAAGGCATTGACGTTATCACCCTGGTATTTGCCACCTACAATCTTGCCTATCCACCAGGCAGAGGTGCCTGTTCCCAATGTATGGTTCATCTCATGCAGCATCGTCCGGATATTATGAACGCCTATACTACTTCCAAACCGCATCCAGCCTTCATTATTGGCATCGGCAGTTGGCACTGCAGGATCATAATTCAAATAGACGTGCTTGGTCGCTGAAGTAAAATTATTGAGGTACCAGAGCGCGCTGTCAATCGGCATCTGTAAGCGCGCATAAGCTGCCAATTGATCTGCCGTCGGCATAGCTGCTTTGTTAAATTGATAGGTCATTTTACCCTTCGCTATGGTTTTAAATTTAATGTCACCGCTATAGCTCAGTCCTTTCGCATTGACTGCATAGGCTCGTACGTGGTAATCTGTCTTTTCCATCAGCCCCCCGATCATCATACGGAATTTCCCTATACCTGTGCCAATTTGCTTTAACTTATTATTTTCGATAGTTGGGTTAGCTGTTGTTCCCCAGCAGATTCCTCTTTCCGTGATGCCATTGCCGCCGTCATTAATTATTTCTACATCGGTTGCAGCCAGTGTGGAGCCAATGATGAACATCGGTGTAAAGACGAAGGTTGCATTAACGATGTCGGCGGTGATTAATTCCAATTCATTTCCATAACCCGTCCCTGCTTTATTAATGGCAAAAGCCCGCAGGTAATATTTGGTGGATGGGCTCAGCCCGGATAGTTCAGCAGTAAATTCACCGGATCCCGACACGCCGCTTGCCATTACCTTTGTATTTGCAATAGTAGGATTAGGTGTGAGGCTATAGCATACCCCCCTGTCTGTAACCGATGCACCTCCGTTATTGGTAATTTTCCCTCCGGTAGCTGCCGAAATGGTAGTGATATCAATGGTTGCTGTTGTTATTAGTGCAGGTACGGTTGCAGTTGACGAAATGGTTTCGATCTTTTCCGTTGTCGGAGCGGGTGTACCCTTTTTACAGCCAGATATCGATAAACCTAAAAGAAGTATACAAAGCAAAAATTTAGTTTTCATAGAAAATTTGAGATTTAGAACGTTACAGGCATAGTTTCTTGAACGCTTAACAAACCACCATCCAGATGAATCTGGATGGTGGTAATTGAATTTTTACAGAAAGAACAGGCTACAAATACTGAACGGAGTAAAGCCGGACATTTCCAATTTTTGTATACATACCAGTAGCCGGCATTGTGGCCGCGAAACCTATGGATAGCTGGGTAGCTTGCGCTAGGGTAAATTCCATTTTCACTGAAGCCGTAGCAGGCTGAGGATTCAGTACGACGTATTTAATAGCGGTGGAGGGGATATTGCCGACAAGCGGCAGGGATGTTCCCGCTGCAACGGCGATATATCTTGTTCCCCCGGAATTCTGGTCTAAAGCATTTGCCTCAAATGAATAGGTTCCTGCAGGCAGGGTAATGGTTTGATAAATTAACCCGTTGGTCAAGTCAGGCAATCCCCACCCCGCTTCAAACGAGATTACACCAACACCTCCTCTAAGTTCATATCCTCCATTGGTGTTATTTACATTTTTAGCTCCGGCACTGGAAGTCCAGTCTGCCAGTACACCCCACCGTGAATTGTCCCATGATGACCTGGAAAGGTTGGCTCCGGTATTTTTCAGATAGGTATTAGTGATGTTTATTTTGATAAATTCCGGCGCTACAATCTGCTTTGTACTTACTGCTGAATAGAATGTATCTATACTAACGGTATCCGGCAAGAACAAGGTCTTATAACTGATTGTTGATCCATATTTAAAGTCCTTTAACGCAATCTTTGAAGAGTCGATAGCGATTCTGACCGTCGCTGGCTGATTGTTGACTTTTGTATAAGTGATATCCGTTGCAAATACACCGGTTAAGCGATCCATACCCAGAAAGTCAACTGTGGTGATACCGGTGGTCTCATCGGTCCTTGCAGTGGAAATATCCCTGTTTACCAATCCAGACTGATACCTGTCGCCATACGTACGTCCGGTAGCATTTACCGGTATAGAACGATTTCCCATCGCATCGTACGTATAAATTACAAAATTCTGAAGCCCTTCATTCGCAATATTGACATATTTATTGATTACAGTTGAGATCGTTTCTTTGACAATCGGTATCACTAAGGAGTCTGTTTTATTGTTCCAAAAAATCCGGCACTCCGCAATTTTAGGATCTGAAGTGACCAAGCCTTTTAGCATAACGCGGTTCTTACCAGAATAAACTTTTACCGAATCCAATTTACCGATATAGGAGATCTCGCCATCCTTAACAAACTCCTTGTATTCATCCGCTTTTTCACATGAAGCAAAGCTCAGCATGACTATCGCAAGCAGTGACAGGCCGACATGCTTAGCTAACCTGTTTAATATTTTCTGTTTCATATCTATATGATTAAATGATTATGTCCTTAACTATCTTGGATCGCCATAAACCTGAACTTCAGCTACGGACATAAAAGTTGTGCCCTGCCAGTTTTTATTGTTCTTGATGCGGAGATACCTCACTTTAGGGGCACCGATCTTCAGGCTATAGCTGAATCCGGCATTTGCCGCTGCGTAATCCTCGCCGGTCTGTATACCATAGGCACTCCCGGATGGCTTTTTAGCTTGAAAAGTTCCCATTAAGATCCAGTTGTTAAAACTGCCGTCGGTTGGTGGATTGTTGGATCCCCATATTTCGAACTGGCTAATGTTACCGCCATAATAGTATGTTCTTCCCGCATTTAGATACTCAGGGTAGTCCCATATTACAATCCTGCTTAAAGTCGCCAGTTTACCGAGATCAAAAGTGACCCATTGAGGAGTTAGTATGGTGGTCTTTGTCAATGATATTCTCGGCCAGTCCATGATATTCCCATCCCACATATAGGCGAGACTTGTAGAGGTATATTCTTGTGCAACATCCGTGGGCAAGGTCATAGGCCGGTAATCGGATTTCGATAGCGCAGTTTCATACAAGGGCTTAAGTGTGGTGTACAAAGTATCGGTATAGTTCAGCCATCGGTCTCTGATAGTGACCGCAAACTTCTGTGAGACCGTATCAAAGCCACGGATCGACTGATCAATATCAACAGCTTTGGTGTAGATATTTTTTGCACTCGGCACATACTTCCCTTCTTTTTGTACCAGCACTTCAATAGCAAGATCAGACTCAAAGAGGTTTTCTGCCGTAAGCTTAATGCCAGCAAAATCGGCAATAACGCCCATGCTTCTGAATACAGACCATATGGAATTTTCCTCCGGCTTAACCTTAACCTCCACAGGTGCGGAAGGAACTTCACTACGGTTGACCGAATATAATTTAACAATATGTTCGTCTGTGTCCCCAAATCCAACAACCTCTAGGGAACTGTTATAAATGGACGATTTTACTTCATATTCCTTTCCACTGTTTAGGGTATAAACTGCTTTTACGTATAAAAGATCTTTTTCATTTGGCAACGAATAGGTAATGGTCGCCTTTCCCGCACCGTTTTCAACACGTACATTAGTTACCATACCCGGAGGAGTCTGGTTGTCTGTTAAAGGCTTAATCTCATCTTCTTTGCAGCCTTGGCCCAATATAATCAGTCCCAAAAACGTTGAAACCAATTTAATCATATGCTTGTTTCTCATGTTCTTCAATTTAATTTAAACTACCATCCAGGATTTTGAACCAGTTTCGGATTAACCGTAATATCATAGGTCCGTATAGGCCACAAATAATCCCTGGGTGCAATAAAGCTCTGGGGGTAGATGGTCCTGACTTTATAATATTCCTGATCTGTTCCCTGGGACACACTCCAGCCGGTAATATTCTGATTAAACATTTCCGTGGCTTTTTTCCATCTTAAAATATCCCAATACCGGCTACCTTCAAAAGCGAGTTCAATCAAGCGTTCCTGTTGGATAATTTCACGCATTCCAGTCTGAGTGGTGTACTTCGTCGGATTTGTTGAATAATCTGTCCATGCGGTTTGAACGTTTAACAATCCTGCGCGCTTACGAACTCTGTTTATATAGTCGTAGACTACTTCACTTGGAGCGGAAAGCGTCTCATTTAAAGCTTCTGTGTACATCAGGTAAAGATCTGCCAGCCGGATTTGCGGCCATGGATAGCTACGATAAGTAACATTAGACGAAGTACTCGCCATATTCCAGTCTACCACCTTTTTAATAAAATATCCTGTTTCATTGTACCATCCGTAGTTGTTGGCTCCGGCAAGCTGAGTGGATTTCCCTTCCAAAACATATGTCGCCGAATCTGAACTTGTAGGGCTGTCATATTTGTACCATACCCCACCGTCAAATCCAAGGTCAGCATAAAATCTCGGTTCTCTGTCAAAGTTTAAACGTGCTGTAGTATAGCCTTCTTTGATGTGGAACCGCTCTCTTCTGATGGCCGTTCTCAGTGTATACCTATTGCCAAAATTCAAGGTTTTATCTTCATTAATGGGCACTCCGTTTACGGTATAGAATTGTTCTGCAATTTTTATAGGCACGCTCAATTGTTGCCTTGCGGTACCTACGCCAATATTGGTACTGATCCTTGCCATTGCGTTTAGTTGTAAGCTTCCTGTTAAAGAATTCGGATTGGCCCATACATGCTCGCTGTTCCATCTTTCTGTCAGTGCGTTCCGGATCGACATTTGTGTTTTTGTAGTGTCCGAAAGCTTAAAAGCAGTTGCCGGAAATTCGAACAATTTAAAACCTGCAGCTTCGGATGCATCAATAGCGGCTTTTGCTGCATCGGCAGCTAACTTCCATTTGTTCGCATCATAACTGACACTAAAGAGGTTGACACCATCCTGATCCCTAAAACCCGCATAATCACTGTTCCCGTTAAACAAAGGACTTGCGGCCATCAATAAGACTTTTGCTTTAATCGCTAAAGCAATTGGCCTGGTGATCCGTCCCAATTCCGAACTCCGGTCTGCAATGGCAGGGGGCAAAATGGCAGCGGAAGAATCCAGAAGACTGGTGATATAGGTGACGCATTCATCAAAAGGGGCCCTTTTTATCCGGACCTGGTTTTCAGTTGCACTCACGTCTATGTTATTCTTTATCAACGGAATTGAGCCATACATACGCATCAGATAAAAATGATAGTAAGCTTTTAAAAATTGAACTTCAGCAATCCAGCGTTCCCGCTCATCTAACCTCAGATCTAGAACTTTTGTGAGATCTTTTACATTTTCTAGAAATATATTACAGTTCCGAATACCGGTAAATATTCCGTAGTATCCAACACCCTGGTTGTCCTGGGGACCTCCTCCTCCTCTTCGAGAACTCCAGGCATTGACGTAAGGATCAGCCGCATTCTGGGCACCTCTTGCAATTTGCCATGCAGCAGGACCAAATTCCCTTTGATCATACGGGATCCAAACTTCATCTCCAGCCATATAGCCGATATTAAATGAGGGATCTCCGTCCTTTGGAAGATAAGAATAGCAGGTATACAGATACTTTTCGGTCTCATTACGTAAAGTAAAAGCATTATCTATGGTCGCAATATTATCTGGTACGATGTCCAGATATTTTTTGCAGGAAGAGAAAGACGTCATCAAAATTACCGCTACCACTAGGAAACGGTGTATTTTACTGGCTCTATTTATAATTAAATTATTCATGTTTTCTTAAATTAAATGTCGAAGGATATCAGGCTTTGTTTAAAATTCAACGTTGAAGCCAACATTATATACAACTTGGATCGGGTATCCCAAGCCCTTTCCACCCATCTCCGGATCCCATAACTTGAAACTGCTCGCCGCAGCAAGATTGGATGAATTCACATACATCCTGAGATTGGATAATCCAAGTCGCTTTGCAACCTTATCATTAAGGGAGTATCCTAATTCGACGGTTTTCAATCTTAAAAATGATCCATTGCGCATCCACCAGGTTGACGTCTTGTTATTGTTGTTCACAAAATTCTGACTTAGTCTTGGCCAGAACGCGTATATGTCCCGATTCTCCTCAGACCAGTAGCTCTGCTCAATTACATTTAACAAACCGTTCTGACTTCCGCCATTGAAAACGAAGGGTGCAATATTCTCTGAATTAATAAAGAAAGAAGAGCGTGCAGAACCCTGAAAAAATGCACTCAGATCGAGGCCTCTGAAGCCAAATGTTCCACCGAAACCATAAATGATCTCAGGTGACTCAGGAAGTCCCAGTGGAACCATATCCGCATCACTGATGACTCCATCCTGGTTTACGTCACGATATTTAATATCTCCGCCACGGTAGTCAATACCGGCTACCGCTCCAAACTGCTGTGGAGAGTTCATCGCTTCCTGATCATCGATAAAGAGACGCTCCGCGATATATCCAAACCGCTGTGTAGAAGGCCGGCCAACATGATACCGGTAAGATTCATTACCGGAAAAACTCGGCTCATCATAGACTAATATTTTGTTGGTTACATAGGTGAAATTACCCCGGCCCTGAAAATACATGCCATTGCCCAGACTCTTGTTATAGTTCATGGCAACATCTACTCCCTGGCTCTGCAACTTATTGGTATTTGCACGTACCGCAGCCTGTAGTCCCATACTTGTAGGTAAAAAGGTACGATCGGTCAGAATATTTGACCTTGTGTTCCTGTACACATCAATATTCACGTCAAGCGCATTTTTGAAACTAAAGTCAGCTCCAAAATTGATCTGTTTAGACCTTTCCCAGGTAATTAGGTCATTTGCATACCTGGATAACGAAATCCCATTTCTGTAATCCAGTAGAAGTTCCCCGAATTGTGCTCCATAGGTACCATTGTTCATGTTAACCTCAGACAGATAAAAAAAACGGTCCGTCGACTTTCCAATCTGATCGTTACCGACCAAACCGTAAGTAGCCCGTAGTTTCATACTGGTAACAAATGATTTAATGGGCTCAAAAAATTTCTCATTGGAAACCAGATAGCCCAAGCCGAAGGAAGGGAAAAAGCCAAAGCGGTTATTGTCTGCGAAACGTTCGGAGCCGTTATAACCAAAATTGAACTCAACAAGATACCTGTTGTCAAAGCCATAGGTAGCCCTACCAGACACGCCGAGGTTTCTGGAAGGCAGTGAAGTTTGTAATGTCCCTGCATTCCCTGAAAGGTAATTTCTCATAGTAGAGATGAGCATACCTGTAACCGCATGTTTTTCTTTGAATGTCCGGTTATAATTCACTGCAGTCTCTACATAAAAAGTAGAATTGAGTTCCTTATCACCCTCGCCGTAATTTAAATATTCTGTACCCACCGGCAACAAGGATCCGATTCCACCGTCGTTAAGCGGCGATAAAGTGATCTGCCCATCGGGCTGAACATTCGGGGTATAGTAGAATGGATTATATTGCCTTACAACGTTAAAGAAGGAATACCGGCGCGCATAAGTCATCAGTCTGGCACTTAAACCACTGGTGATGAAATTCAAATCCTGTTTCAGCTCGAGTTGGGTCTGAAGGGTGGAGGCGTTCCTGTCCTCATAGCCCCGTACCATTTCTGCATAAGGGTTAATATAAGTACCATCTCCAAGGGTCCTTGCATTACCGAACAGTGGATGTTGGGTAAAAGGAGAGAAGCTGGCTGGATATACCGCGGGGAACATTACCGGATTTGACCAGATGGCCTGGTTGAAGATCTTCTCACCTCCGTTTATTCGGTCTCCGTTTGAATTTTTTCCCCCAACTGGTCCCCTGTAATCGTCAAACTGGCCGTACACCCGAATAATGGCCTCCGTAGTTGCAGTAAGATTTAAATTGACATTTGATCTTACCGAATAATTTTTCATCTTGATGTTGCTGTTGAAGTTGTTCAGCTTATCAACTTTCAATACTCCATTATCTACGTTATACGTACCAGCAACATAATAGCGTGCCTTCACACTACCTCCTGTTGCGCTGATGTTATACCTGTTGTTTATGGTTCTGTCCTTAATCAACTGGTCGATCCAGTTATTGTTTGGATACAAAAGTTCATTCTCTCCGGCGGCAGTAGCGTCAATTTTAGTCTGCAAATAAGGAAGTATGGCCAAAGGGTTTCTTGTCAAAGAAGCTTCATTGGCCATGGTCATGTAAGAGATGTTATCGGCAAACTGAAAGTTCCTGACGTTCCCCGATAAAGAGGTCTCCGCCCTGAAATTGAACTTTGTCCTTCCATCGACACCCGATTTGGTGATGATTAAAATTACACCATTTGCTCCGCGTGCTCCATAAACAGCAGAAGCCGTCGCATCCTTCAAAACGTTAAATGAAGCAATATCGTCTGGCTGTAAACGTGCCATATCCGTGTTGCTGGATTCAATACCATCGATTAATATCAAGGGGTCCTGCTTTCCTGCGCCGAAACTTCCCAATCCGCGGATAAAGAAGTTGGCATTATCTCCGCCAGGCTCACCGCTTCGCTGATAAGCAATCATCCCCGCTACCCTGCCCGCGAGCATAGTGGTCAGGTTACTAGTTGGCCCTTTTAGCTCTTTGGGATTAATTGATGTGATAGAGCTGATCACGCTGGCTTTCCGCTGCGTACCAAATCCGACAACGGCAACTTCATCCAGGGCATTGTCATCATTTCTTAGAGAGATATTGATGACATAGTCCCCTTCTGCGTTTTTCTGATAGTCGGCCACAGAAACTGTTCTGGGTTTATACCCTACCATGGAAAAAAGTAATTTCCCTGACAGGGGAAGACTAATGCTAAACTTTCCGTCACCATCCGTAGATGTTGCTTTATTGGTACCGGCTATCTTTACACTGACACCCGGTATGGTGCCGGTAGTGTCTCTAACGGATCCCCGGACATTCACATTTTGCTGAGCAAAGGCATTACTGCCACAAACCATCAAAAGGCAATAGACAAAGACCTTGAAAATTGGTAATTTTCTTTTCATACATTAAATTTTGGTTAATTGACGGAATAGCCGTCATGGTTATTTATAGTTGGTTAACGCAATATTAACCGTAAAAAAGACGTTTATAAAGGGGCGATCTGGTAAATAAGAGGGGTTAAATTGGTTTTACAGGCGTATCAAAAATCCCTCGAAAGCCTCTTTTTGATTTTTCCAGGAGAGCGGCCTATTTTTTTTGCAAAAAGAATTCTTTGCCATGAGCATGCTCATAGCCGATCCCTTGTACTCAGAAAGAATATCGATTATTTAAAAAAGCTGAGATCCCATTGCTCCTTCCATCGGATTTTGAGCTGATCTCCCTCAAACGCTATCGGAAGCCACAGATACCGACCATCTATAGCATCTTTTGGCTGCCATTTATCTGCCATAAAAATGAACGCTTCTTTTTTTCCAGCTACTGGCAATACGTGAGTGCTTTGTCCGCCAAAGGTTAAATTAGCCCCGCCCCCTTCACATGGGTTTCCCATAAAGGTCCAGGGTCCCCATATGCTGTTGGCCTTAAACCAACGCGCAGCATTAGGCGCCCATCCCGTGCAGCCTGAGCCAATCATATAATAAACCCCATGCTTTTTAAACAGTGCAGGCGCTTCTGTCTGACGACCGGCATGAATACGGATAAACTTACCGGTATGACTTAAGTAATCCGGAGTAAGTTCGGCAAGGTGGAGCGTAAAGTTTTCTTCGGACGCGAATATGTGGTAAGCTTTACCATCATCATCCACAAAAAGCGTCATATCTCTTGCCATTTGGCCACCCGGTATGTCCCGGCAGAAAAAGCCGTCACTTTTAGTGGCTGGCGCCTGACAATTCACCTGCTCATTAAGTGGGACACCTTCACCATAAAAGGGTTGTTTGCGGGCGTTAGGACGAGAACTCTTCAGAAACGTATATGGTCCGTTCACCTGATCAGCGACCGCAAGACCGGAACGGGCAGCTTTGTATCCTTGTCCTAAAAGTTCCAGATGGAACCACATGACAAATTTTTTGGTTCGCTTGTTATATACAACCTTTGGGCGTTCAATGATGCTCCCTTTAGCAATGTCGCTCGATAAATCGGCAGAAACATTCAAAGCAATACCTTCATCTTTCCAGTTGTACAGATCTTTTGAGGAATAACAATGAACCCCTACCTGAGCAGTGTTACCTTGTTCTCCCCCCACCTTATGCTCCCCAAACCAATAATAGGTATTCCTATGTATTATAATTCCACCGCCATGTGCATTAATATGAGCGCCTTTATTGTCTTTCCAGATCGCTCCTGGAGTAAATCGTGTATAAGATTGCTGTGCAAAGCCTTTGTTTAATACGAGCGACAGCATAACCAATGGAAAAAAGAAGTATTTATTCATGTGAGGTTGGTTAGAAATCTACATTATGATCATTTAAAAATCCTCTCCGGTCCGATTTTCTCCGGACTTGTTATTTTTTTTTGCGGTTTAAAGCAGGTTCCCACTCCAACACTTGTACCTTGCTTGAGGGAACATTTGCTTTACCTTCGCCATCAATCTGGACGACCTTTTGTACAAAAAGGCTTAAGATTCTCCGTTTTTTCCACAGTTCAGTATCAAAACTTGGTTCCCAGTTGCCGACATCCTGATTGGCCAGGTCTGAAACCGACCATTTGCCACCGGTTACATCGCGACTTACAGCCGCTGAAACCCTATTTTGCCGTTCCGCATCGCGAAATATAATTGCGGCAGCATGCGCTGAGCCATTTCTCCAAGCAACAATCTGAGGTCTGGAAACAGGAATGTCTTTCGTTCCCGCGCCGCTCAGGGTAAAAGGTGTTTTCCGAAATTTTAGATTGCTTACATTCCATTTATCATTCTGTTTATAAACGAGCTGGTACTGTGGCACATCGTCCTGCCCATTACGCCAATATGTGGCAATAAAGATCTCACCGGCCGCATTGGCATACATGGATGTTTGGTTGATCAATTCACTTTTTTGAGGGATCCTGCATGCATACTCTGCATTCGCGGCATTGATAGGCAGGGTATAGTTTTCGCCGGTCGACTTTTGCCACGTTTTCCCACCATCAGTAGATTTTGCATAACAAAGATCGTGGTTACTGGCCACATCCGGACTTTCTCTCCATACCCAGGATAAATGGATACCGTCCTTCTCATCCATAGCAACCTGCCAATAGGCGTTTCTTTTTCCTTCTCCATCAATCAGGCCATCTTGTAAACGAGACCATGTTTTTGATTTCAGCTGATATCGGTTAATCATCAGGTTTCCGTTACCAGAGCCCCCGTCCCTAAAAAAGAATAACAAATCACCGTTGCTTAAGCGGTAAAATTCAGGATAGGTTAATTTATTTTCCTTTAGACCTGTCATAGACAACTTATTCCCGACCGACAGGGAACCTGCCGCATTGCTTTTACAGTAATTAAGCTGATTGTTGTGTTGCCCCCAGACCACGTGTAAAAAGCCGTCCCCATCAACGGAAATACTGATAGATTTATGCGCATCGGCGGCATCTCCCTGATATTGGGTTTTGCTTACCTGCCATTTGCTGGCTCCTGACTTGCGTTTAGCAAGTACGACATACTGATGTTCGTCATAATAGGCCGCATATTGTATATTTTTACGGGTAATCAATGAATTTTTTCTAAATACAACCGTGTTGACAGAATTGCTCGCCCATCCATCTTGCGCGATGGTACTTATGGCGTTAGCCTGAGCCAAAGCCTGAAAGGATACCATATTCAACATAGCACACATGCAGAGGAATAACCCTATA
>CBFGNP010000043.1:0-12318 GCA_965650095.1 uncultured Pedobacter sp.
GCACAAATACAGATTTTGCAACAGATTACTTTTGGCTGGCATCAGAAAACAGGTCCGATCTGCTCTATTTAGGTGGAGAAACTTCCGCTCAGAATGACCAGCTTGATTTCAGAAAATACCTGGTCTCATCCAATTCAGGAACAGTATCCGGCATTTTTTCCAGGTTATATCAAATTATTAAGGAAGCAAATAACCTGCTTTATTATAGTAAAGAGGGTGAATACACGAGGTACCGTGCTGAGGCCCGTTTTTTAAGGGCTTATGCCTATTCAGAACTGGCCCGTTCATTTGGCCCAGTAGCCCTCGCTACTGAGCCTATTGAGAATAAAGAAGCTGTACTTTTGCCCCGGGCCCCGCTCAGCGAAGTCTATGCACAGATCATCAGCGACCTGACCTATGCAGCGGCGAACCTGCAAAAAACCTATGCCGGAGCTGAAGCAGGCCGGGTGGGAAGCTTAGCGGCCAATGCGTTGCTGGGACAGGTTTACATGACCATGGCAGGCTATCCCATGAATGATGCAACCGCCTATGCCAAGGCTGAAGCGGTATTTTCAGGTATCATTGCCGACGTAACCGCACGTTTTAGCCCTGTATATGCAAATATCTTTACACTTGCGAACGAGAACAAATATGATCTGTTCTCTATTCAGTTTGCATCTGGCGGATTAAATACCGGCTCCAGCTTACCGGGTTTTATCACGAGCTCATCTTCATCAGGCAGTCCTTTCCCCGAATGGACCTACACATCATATTCTCTACAGGGCCAGGACCTGAGGGTAGACACCGCTTTGATCAAAGAAATGAAGCTAAACCAGGACCTGCGCTTCAAGGCCAGCATTGATACCGGTTTTTACAATGCAGTATTAACATCCGGCAATGCAAATACCAGGACCTTCGTGCTCAAAAACATTGTTACCAAATTCCTGGAAAAAGACAACACCGATACGCGGATTAAATCCTGGAACGACTTTCCGAGAAACTTTCCTATTCTGCGCGACGCTGATGTATACCTGTTATACGCTGAGGCGCTGATCCAGAACGGTAAAGCTGACGCAGCAAAAACCTATGTAGATAAAATCAGGGAAAGAGCAGGCTTAGGCTTACTTTCAGGAAACCCAACTATGGCTGATATTAAGCGGGAAAGAAAATATGAGTTTATCGGTGAGGGCCGTCGGTATTTTGACCTGGTCAGATGGGGAGAAGCTGATGCAATAAGTACCTTATCGGCATTTGCTTCGCATTATCATTCCACTACCAATGGACAGTTGCCCACCAAAAGGGATCTGTTACTGCCAATCCCTCAGAACGAGCTAAAAACACGTAACAACTGGCAACAGAATTTTAATTACTAATGCATCTATTAAGCATAAAAAGAGCTGACTTTAACAGGATCAGCTCTTTTATGCTTAAAATTTATCCGTTTTCCGGGATGTTAGTTTTTCGAAAGGGATCACGTCTGACCTGGATGCCCAGGCTTCGTATAAAGCATTCAGGGCTTTTACCTGATCTGGATATTTGCTGGCAAGATTGGTCAATTCCGAACGGTCCTGCTCCATATCGTATAGATGCCATTCATTTTCGGGGTAAGTAGAAACTAACTTCCATTTTCCCTGCCGCACCGCACGGTTACCTTCATGCTCAAAAAATAAAGCATCATGACCTTTCCAGCTTTGCCCCTTAAATAAAGGCAGCATACTCAGGCCGGTGGTTGCTTTTATCGGCTGTCCTTTATACGTGATGGGATATCTGGCCCCCGCAAGGTCGAGACAGGTAGACATGATGTCTATAATATGCCCGGGTTGTGCGACAGTTTGTCCAGCATTAACTATTGATGGACCGTAAGCAATAAACGGTGTGGCGGTACCACCTTCATATTCCCAGTGTTTAAACATTCGAAAGGGCGTATTGCTTACGTTTGCACCCGGAAAACCATAAGCCGTAAATGAAGTCGGATCGCTGGAAAGCTTTTTACTGTTCTCGTATATTTCCGGCAAAAAACCATTGGGGTTTATCGTTTCATTGCTGGCTCCATTGTCAGCCAGAAACATGATCACCGTGTTCTCCTCTTCCCCCATTTCTTTCAGTTTATTTCTGATCCGGCCAATGTTTTGGTCCATCCGGTCTATCATTGCCGCGTATACGGCCATCTGATCATCCCAGCGAATTTTTCCTTCCTCGCTTAGTGTGTCCCATACTGGCACCTTACCGTCCCGTGGCGAGAGCCTGATCTGCGGGTCAATAATACCAGCTTCCTGCATTCTTTCAAACCGTGCTGTTCGTAATTTGTCCCAGCCCTGCAGGTACTTGCCTTTATACTTCGCAATATCTTCAGGCAATGCATGCAGTGGCCAATGCGGAGCCTGGTAGGCCAGGTATAAAAAGAAAGGCTTACCGGTATTTTTATTCTGGTCTATAAACTCAATCGCATGATCCGTATAGGCATCCGTAGAATAGTAGTCCTTCCCGGGGGTAAATTCCTTGTCATCCAGCGCTATCGTCAGCTTTTGATTTGGGCGGTATGGATAGGGACCGAAATAGCTGCCTGCGCCGTCAATTAAACCAAAATAGCGGTCAAAACCGCGTTTTCTCGGCCAATGTTCAGGTGACTGGCCAACATGCCATTTGCCAGCCATGAGTGTTGTATAACCATAAGGTTTCAACGCCTCCGCAATTGTTATACAGTTTTGGTTCAGATAGCCCTGATAGGCAGGCTCCTTACGTGTGTTCATCATATCGCCTACACCAGCCTGATGCTGATATAATCCTGTAAGCAATGAAGCGCGACTTTGGCAACAACGTGAAGCATTATAAAACTGCGTCATTTTCAACCCCTTAGCGGCCATTTCATCCAGGTTGGGCGTTTTGGTTTCTGAACCGAAACATCCAATGTCTGAATAGCCCATATCATCGGCCAAAATAACAATGATGTTTGGTTTCTTTTTTGGCGGCCCGGCAGCATGTGCGTTAGCAAAAGCACTTACAACGGGCAAGATGATAACGAGCAAGATGATTTTATACATATTAAAAATTTAGTTCATCATTTAACCTGATATCGGGCTGATCCGGTAACCGGTATTCCAGTCCAGGTTATCCCTTCAGCATGGATAATAATCGTTGCCTTCGGATCTGCATTTAAAAAGTTAAGCCTGGCTTCTCCCGCTTCATTTGTCTTTAACAGTGGCGCCCAGAAAACAGTGGTCCGCAAATCCATTTTAGCGCCGGTCTGGTCCTGGTAAGGAGGGTTATAAAATACCCTTGCCTGATCATATCCAGGCAGGGTTGTATTTAGAACGTCCAGGCTATTGCCCCTTAGCGCGCTTTCTTTTAGATCCAGATTGATGACATAGGCATCTTCTCCCCCATTCCTGATCAGGTGCCGCACTTTGATCTGATTGATCTGATCCATGGGCAGGCTATAGTAGTCCAATCTGTCAAATATATCCTCTCTTTGGTTGACGATTAAACGAGGTGCCGATCTTTTACCTTTTACCATAAAAGCGATTCCCTCTGTCGTGTCGGAAAGTGAAACCGCTCCCGGAACTTTGGTCAGCAGAAAATGTTCAAGGCCTGTATAATCGTAATCAGCTGAAGTGATGTTATAAACCAGATCCGGATAACCAAAGGTCATTAGGGTTTCATCCCGCAGCCTTAAAGACTTTTTATCGGTACCATCAATGACCACTTCTTTTAAATTAACCGCTTCATTTATTTTTGCAATTCGGTTAAACGCCATCCTTCTGGCCGTCTCCGTTTCGAACAAGGACAAATCAGGCAGTTTCATTTCGGCAGCGGCGGAAACGTTCACCTTCATAGGGTCTTTAAAAAGACTATCAACCGTGATCCATCCGCCCTTTTTCCCTTTCTCATCCTTGGAAGAGAGCTTAAAAGCCTGCTCACCGAACCAGCTTAAACCATCCAGAAAATACCGGCCATCTTCCATGCTTTTAGTCATAAATATCTTGTTGCCCGTTAATCCGTTGCTGAACAAAGTAATGTTCATACCAGGAAGAACCTTGTTGCCCACTTTCTGGCGGACTTTCCCTGAAACAGTAATTCCCGGTTCCGGCATATATCGTATCACCGGCTTTGCATCGGCCAGTTTTTTCCATACATAATCACGCCAGCCCTGAGTCAGGAGTAACAGATCCAGCTGCCTGAGGCGGCCGGGATTCTTTACATCAAAATAGCTTGCAGCATTCTGTATCTTTCCTCTAATCTCCGATTGAAGCAGCAGGTAAGCGGCAATATTGCTTTCGCTCGCAGGAGCTATGGCATCCACAGCTCCCAGCGAGAAATAGGTTTTAACCGGCTTGCCAGCCTGGTCGACAGCTTTTACTGTTAATTCAACACGTTCCTGAGCTTTGTAAACTGTTTTATCTGTCTTTACCGACAAATTCAGGGTCTTTCCAGATATATAGACCAGTCGTTCACAGTTGGGCCTTCCCTGATCATCCATCAGCGTAATACGCGCAACACCTTGTGGCAAACTATCTAAAGGGATCAATACGGACACCTCGGGTTTGCTGATCCTGATGTTGCCCGAATAAAAGACATCAATGCCATGCTTTACTGAAATCTGGATATCTTTATTTATCAGCTCGCTCAGCATCGCTTCGTTTACAGCGATCACAGCCTTCATGTTCAGGGAATCTGTAGCCACGTGTAACGAAATCCCTTTGCGGAGTGCTTCAGGCAAGTCGCTACGAAACGCTTTGCCATTTGCAAATACACCTTCAACATGGTATTGAACACCTGCAAGGGGTTTGACTGTAAACAAGCCCATTCCCAGCTCAGTACTTTCAAAAGCCCCCATTGCTTCTCCGCTAGTCGCGATTACTTTTCCGCTTACCCGAATTCCATCTCCATGCTGATCTACCGCCTTAAATGCTACAACGCCCGTCAGCCCCTCCACCAATGACCCTCCTTCAGGAAACAAATGGATGGTTTCTGTCAATATTACTCCAGAACTTTCTTTAAGGGCATCAGGCATTTTAGTTAAGCCCGGACCTGTTTTTTTAGGAAGGCTGCTATGGACATAGATCTTTTTTTGAAAGACAAAAAGATCATCAAAATTGCGCATCCAGTTGGTATATGCCCTTAACTGGTACCATCCGGCAGGAATGGAGTCTTTTAGTTTAAAATCCCCGTTTCCCCGTCCTCCGTTTAAACGAATCACCTTGCGATCAATGATTTCGGCAGCGGGCGATATCAATTCTACATACAGATTGTTACTCGTTGCCGTTAAGCTGGCACGCTTCCCATTTACCAGATAGGCACTAAACCAGATGTCCTCTCCACTGCTGTAATAGTCGCGGTCTGTATGCAGATAGGGCTTCTCAAAAAACCACTGAATGGTTTTTTGAGAAGCATTGTCAGCCTGTCTTTTATCTTGTGCAAAGCCAATGGCCGGGATGAAGATCAAAGAGGCAACAACTGCAATTTTCCGGAGGTTCATTTCCTATTTAGTTAGTTGGTGTAAAGGTCGTAGACCGAACCTTTTTTAGTTTCAACAGTGGTTTGATAAGTTATCCCTCTGCTGGTTTTCAGTTGCTGATATACCGGACTATCCGCCTTTATTCTGACGGGAACATTAGTCTGCATGATGAGCTTCCCTCCGTTTTTGGCAAGGAAACGTGCCTTTGTTAATTTACCACCTTCCCAATGCAGATCTATTTCAAAACCACCACGCGCGATCAGACCTTTCACATCACCGCTTTTCCAGCTATCCGGTAAGGCGGGCAATAGCTGCACAGTTCCTAAATGACTTTGTAAGAGCATTTCGGCAACACCGGCTGCAGCGCCGAAATTACCATCAATCTGAAAGGGAGGATGGGTATCAAAGAGATTATTAAGTGTGGAGTTTTTGAGCAGTTCCTGGTACATTTTATAGGAATGGTTGCCATCCAGTAACCTGGCCCAGAAATTAATCTTCCAGGCTTTACTCCATCCCGTGCCGCCATCTCCACGCATTTCTAATGTTTTGCGGGCGGCATTCGCATAGGCCGTATCAATTAAGGGCGAGATCTCTCTTCCGGGATGTAAGCCAAACAAATGCGAAACATGACGGTGCTGTGGGTCTTCATCTTCCCAGTCTCCATACCATTCCTGCAGGTTCCCCTTTTTACCTATGTGCAAAGGATAAAGCCGGGCGTATTTGGCTTTTAATAAAGTAGCAAATTCCTTGTCAGTTCCAAGTATGGCAGCAGCATCCATCACATTGGCAAATAAATCTCTGATGATAGACATGTCCATTGTCGACGCAATGGTTACCACTTCTTTTTTTCCGTTCGGCAGGATATAGCTGTTTTCAGGAGAAGTGGAAGGTGCAGTAACCAGATAACCATCCTTTTCTACGAGCCAGTCTAAACAAAACAGCGCCGCACCTTTCATCAGGGGGTATGCTGTGTCCTTTAAATAGTTTTTATCACCTGTAAAAAGATAATGTTCATAGAGGTGCTGTGACAACCAGGGGCTACCCATTGCCCAGTTGGCCCATTTTGGGTCTCCTTTTCCTTCACCTACCGGATTGGTTTGTGCCCAGATGTCAGAATTATGGTGGACAGCCCATCCGCCGGCATGGTAATAATTTGCGGCGGTATGTTTGCCGTTCGCAGCCATTTCTTTAATTTTTGTAAGCAATGGTTCTGTGAGTTCAGACAGGTTACACACTTCTGCAGGCCAATAATTCATCTGAAGATTGATGTTAGTCGTAAAATTGCTTCTCCAGGAGGGTCTGATCTGCGCATTCCATATGCCCTGCAGATTGGCAGGGATACCACCAGGACGGGAACAGGAAATCAACAGGTATCTGCCAAACTGAAAATACAACTGCTCCAGTCCATAATCTGAGGTACCGGATTTGTAGGCGGCCAGCCGCTCGTCTGTAGGTACATCGGCCAGCAAATTACCCGTATGGTTAATGGAAAGGCTGACGCGGTTAAAAAAGTGCTGGTAATCCTTTACGTGTGCTGCTTTCAATGCTGCAAAAGATTTGGCCGCTGCCGCTTTAAGGAACTTTATGGCGGTTGCATTTTCATCTTTCCCGTCCTTATCAGGATATACATTATAGCCATTGTAACTGGTGGCACCAGAAATTAGTATCAATATTTCTGAAGCATTGCTCACCTTTAGTACACTATCAGCACTTACTTTACCATCCGTACGAACAACCTTAACGCGTGCCTGGTAGCGCATACCGTTATGCCTTAAACTATCTTTGTAAACGAGCGGTTTCTGCTCGCGCCGCTCATCAGAATAGATCCTCGCTTTACCTTTCAGCACCAGTTCATTATTGCCCGAAGCACGAACCTGGTGTTCCAGTTCGTTGAATAAGGAAAGGCTAATGTTTAAAGCTTTTGGCTGATCTGCGGTAAGACGCATGACAATGACCTGATCAGGTGCCGAAGAAAAATATTCGCGGGTATAAGTTATGCCGTTAATCGTAAACCGCGTTGATGATGTAGCATCAGCAATATTAAGACTTCGGGTGTAGTTACTCACCGTTCCCGGCATGCTCTGTTTCAGTATAACATCACCCAGTGGTTGATACATGTTTGTATTTGGCCCCTGCATTTTATGCATGAGGCGCGAAGCCTGACTGCTTTGCCCCTCAAAAAGTAATTTCCTCACCTCAGGAAGATATTTTGGAGCTTCCGGATTCGGATTCAGATCCACCGGCCCACCGGTCCACAGTGTTTCTTCATTTAACTGGATCAACTCCCGGTCTACCCGCCCAAATATCATCGCTCCCAGCCGTCCATTCCCGATTGGCAATGCTTCATCCCAGTTCTTTGCGGGCTGTTTATACCAAAGCATCTGGTCGGCTCCGCTTTGTTTTGAAGCGACAGTTTGTCCCTTTGCAAGGAGCGTAAACAGACAAATAACAACAGCTAACTTATAGCTTAAAAAGGGCGATTTTGGAGGCATCAGGTTCTATATTTGGTTATGGCGCTACGCCAACAGAATTTGTAACCGCTAATTTAGTATTAT
This sequence comes from uncultured Pedobacter sp., assembly GCA_965650095.1. Lineage (GTDB taxonomy): Bacteria > Bacteroidota > Bacteroidia > Sphingobacteriales > Sphingobacteriaceae > Pedobacter. The sequence goes on from CBFGNP010000043.1 coordinate 7,990, forward strand.
CATTTGCTTTTATGGCGACATTTTTAAATGTCCAGTTGTCGGCAAAATCAATTCCACCTGCTGTGCCTCCTTCAACACTGATATTGATCAGGTTGAAATTCTTTAAAATCGTTTCTTTAAAACCAATTGCATTAACCGCTTTTTTTGCTCCGGTAGCCTTAACATTATAAACCGTTACATTTTTAATTTTCGGGATGCCCTTTGATTCGGGCGTTACCCTGTTTAGTAACTTTGTCCAATGTGGTGGAATGGAATCGGGATTGTAACCTTCCGGAAGCGTAGAATAGCTATAGGAAGGGTTCCAGTTTGGATTGATCTGGATGACATTACCCACACCATGCATCGTAACATTACCGAAATAAATGTCCTCTACAGTACCGCCACGCGTTCTGGCAGACTTGATATTTAGCGAGTTACCAGTACCATAACCGACCAGATCGGTAGCCCATACATGGCGTATACCACCTGATGTTTCACTACCCAATGTTAAAAGCCCGGCGCCCTTTCTGGCTACGCTGTTTCTGATGACCACATATTCTGTTGGGCGATTGACACGCAAGCCGTCCCAATCGCGTCCTGCCTTTAAGCAAAAATTATCGTCATTGCAGTAGATGTCACAGTTTTGCACCAGGATCCAGGAAGAGGAATCGATATCAATTCCGTCTGTACTTGGCCCATGGCCGCCCACATTGTTCCGGATGGTGATGTGATCAACGGTAACATAAGAAGAGTAAAGCACCTGCACGGTCCAGAAGCCCGCCTGCTGCGCGTGGATATCTTTCAGGATAATGTTTTTTGAATCGGCAATTAAGATCGTTCTCGGTCTTTTGGCATCATAATCTACAATCCAGCGCAATCCTTTTGGGTCGTAGTCTTCCTTACGTATCTTCCAGTAATAGTCCCAAAAGACTTTTCCCTGTGCATGAATTAAACCGGTCCCGCTGATACCAGCATGTTCCTGGTTTAGAATATTTAAGAGGGCGGCAGGCCATTTCATCTCTATTCCTGCCACACGTGTGTCGATGTCCGGATAATCTTTGATGTTCTCGCTTCCAAGGATTTCAACTTCTTTATCAATTTGAAAGTTTACCCCTTTTTTTATAAAAAGTGAGCCGGTCAGGTATTTTCCCGGAGCAAAGGAAACCGTTCCTCCGCCTTTTGCTGCACATTCATCTATAGCACGCTGAATGGCCTTGGTATTTAGCGTTTTGCCATCGTTTATGGCTCCGTATTTGTTTACATTGTAGACCGCGTTTCGGAAATTGATCGGCTTTGCGCCAACCTTTGATACCCATTCCGGCTCCTTAGGCTGGCTAAATGAGGAAACAGAAAATAATAATAAAGCAAAAAATAACAGCGCGTTCGAAAATCTCATAGTGGTTTAAAAATATATGTGGTTAGGCCAAAAAACTAAAGCAATTTTAGCGTTTTACTGACGATAAACTTAGAAAGTAAAGCGCTAAACAGCAACCTGTCTCATCCTGCCTAAGGCGAAATTACCTTCGGACCTATTTTTCAGCCCGCCAATCTGATTACACCAAGTTGGTTAAGAAAATTATTTACCAATAATTAACGAATATTAACCAGTCACTTTTCGGTTCCAGCCCCTTAACATCCGAAGAATATCCGAGCAACAGCCGCTTAAAAGCCGACCATTATCAGTTAACTAAAAGTTAATCACCACCATTCATGTCATGGAAGGATTCCATTGAAGTAATCTTCAAGGTGGCTATAACCACTCGCGCTGATCATTGCGCCATCGCTTGCATTTTTGGGGTTCAGCTTGCTTTTTATTTCCCAGGCATCCGGAATCCCATCCTTATCCGTGTCTTTCGGAGCGTTGACAGAACGGTACACCGGCCAGCCCCCCACCTGCTCCTGTGAATCGATTATTTTTCCTGAATTGTTGGTAACCTCGGTAATTAAGCCCATGTCGATGGGGTCCCTTAGTGGATAACTGGCTCCAACAGTTTTCAATACATCTGTATAAGCCTGCTTTGCAGATGATGTTTTTACGAAAGCTGTTCTAAAAGGTTTTTCTACGAGCTCAAACAGCACTTCACCCTTACCCTGGTCGCTATTGAACATGGCTTCGGGTTTACTGGTATGCTGCGGTCTTCCTTCTACTACATTACCTGCCAGATAAAATTTTGCTTTGGATGTTTTCGTCAACACAATGGGAGCCGTCTCACTGCTATTGGGGCCAGGCTTGAGGTAGTTCCCTATGTAATTTACACTGATGTTTCCGCCAGTCATGCCGGTACATATATCTCCCCAATTGTACATCACATTATTTCTTACATCAATGGTAGGCCATGGCGGCTGGTTATAATTATCGCCCAACCGGGGGTTTCTGCCTTGATTGTCGATCCATAAATTATGATGCAGCGTCATACCGCCTACTCCACGCACCAGTGAACCGAAACCATGCCTGCCCTTTTTATGGACACTTCGGCTTAACGATTGCCCGATTAAACACCATTGCACCGTAATGTTATAAATATTACCAGAGGGAGAAAGCCCCTCATCAATCGACCAGTTTGCGCTGCAATGGTCAAGGATTACATCATGAGCATTTGAAATTACACTGATGGCATCCATTTCTTCGCCCGAAATATCACCAGGTCTGGCGCGAATGTAGCGCAGTACAACATCATGGGCAGAAATTCTTAGGTCCCTTCGTTTTAAACAGATTCCTTCACCTGGCGCGGTCTGTCCGGCAACGGTGATAAAAGGGTTACTGATGACGATCGTGGTTTTCAGATCGATAACGCCTGAAACAGCAAAAACCACGGTCCTTCTTCCTGCGGCCTCGCAGGCTTCCCTGAAACTTCCGGGACCGGCATCATTCAGGTTGGTCACCACATAAACTTTACCTCCTCTTCCACCAACAGTTTTAGACCCAAAGCCTTCGGCCCCCGGAAATGCCGGTAAGGCTTTATCCTGTCCCAAAGCCTGTGCTGCAACTAAAAAACAAGATAGCAACAGTGCCCAGACCTTATTTTTATAACTTATATCTTCCATCAATGCTTTTTATTATCAAACAATACGACAACAAATCATTTTACATCATTTTCTCAAATCCCTCCCACATCACCTTCCATTTTCCGTTTTTAGGAAAGCCCGGGTTTTCTATGGTATTCCCATCCCATCCTGCACACATCATGGCTACGGCCGTAAGTAAGCCGCCATTGCCTGGCAGATACAGACGTAAACGATCATCCTGATAGTTGTGCCCGTTAACGAGATAGGTATTGGTACGGATATCCATCATCAACGCATCAACTGCTTTCTCCGGCATATTGAGGCGCGCGGCGGTCATTGCTGTCATCGGAAAATCCCATCCCCAGGTATCAGCCCAGCTCCAGGTGTCCCAAACCAGGTTAAAGGTTTTTTTCATGACTGCTTTATCCAGCAGGCTGGTTTCCGGGAGCATACCGAAGGCCCCCAGGACTGAGGGATGATCTGTTTTATATTCGGGATTCGTATAAGAATCTGTTGCACTTTCTGTAGCCAGATATACCCCATTCTGTTTCGGTAAAGGAGATAATCTGGAGATAACATCATCCCATTTCTTATTCCTGGCCATTCCCAGACGCAGGCGCCATTGCTGTGCGGTTTTCAATGCCCATTCCCAGTAAGCCAGCTCATAAGTTGGATTGAAGGTCGTTTCAGCTTTGAAACGTTCCTGAGCTGGAATTAAACCGGGGCCCAAAACATAACGTTTCTTTTCTGCATCATAATGCGCAAAGGAAGCCATAAAATCTGCGGTGGAAAAAACCAGATCCTTATACTTTTCAAGCACTTTTTTGTCCTTGTGCGCCCGGTATTCCAGCTCGGTAAAGGTAATGATATGGGGCTCCTGCCAGATGAGCATGGCGCCAATAGAAGAAGGGGATTCATTGCCCTCATTATCCGTCATTTTTTGCCACCGCAGTCCATCAAAGCCCTGGCGTTTGGCAATATCAGCCGCTTTGTCCTTCACTTTAAAATACCAATCCACGCTTTTATTCAGCAAGGCTTGCCGGCCCCACAATGCAAAATGAACACCATGCCACCAGTGCATTTCCAGATGTGGCTTGCCGTACCAGCTGTTATAAGTTAAGCCGGTTTCCTGGGGAGGAAAATTCCCTGCACACTGGATCTTAGTTAGATATTGTGATAGGACCACCCGCCGCTCCAATTCATTCGCACGTTTATCGGTGCTCCCGCTAAAATCAACAGCTGCACCACTCAACCAAAAGGCTTTCCATTTAATGATGCTATTGGACTGGACAGCTGCAAATGCGGGAAGGAGCGCTGTGTTTTTCTGCGCCGTAAAAAGACAGC
>CBFGNP010000044.1:0-12287 GCA_965650095.1 uncultured Pedobacter sp.
ATAGTTGAATAAAGATGACAGCATGGAAAACGAACTTTGGTGGCATAAGGGAGTTATTTATCAGATCTACCCCAGGTCTTTTCAAGACAGTAATGGTGATGGTGTTGGCGACCTGAAAGGTATTATAAGCCGGCTTAATTATTTAAAATGGCTTGGCATACAGGCAGTCTGGCTCTCGCCGATATACCCGTCGCCGATGGCCGATTTTGGGTATGACATCTCGGACTACGAGAATATACATCCTTTATTCGGGTCCTTAATAGACTTTGATGAGCTCGTTTCTGAAGTACATAAGCGCGGGCTGAAGCTGATATTGGATCTGGTACCCAACCACACTTCAGATCAGCACCCCTGGTTTCTTGAATCGCGCTCATCCCGGGATAATCCTAAGCGCAACTGGTACATTTGGCGGGATCGCCCGGCAGATGGCTCCTTACCTAACAACTGGCTGAGTGTTTTTGGCGGTAATGCCTGGGAGTGGGATGAAAAGACACAACAATATTATTATCATGCCTTTTTGAAAGAACAACCGGATTTAAACTGGCGCAATCCGGCAGTGCAGGATGCCATGCTAAATGTCATGCGTTTTTGGTTAGCAAGAGGGGTTGATGGCTTTCGTATCGATGTCATGTGGTACATGATCAAAGACGAGCATTTACGCGATAATCCGGTTAACCCCGATTATCAGCAGCATTTGCCGACCCATGAGCAACTGATCCCAGCTTATTCGACAGATCAGCCTGAGGTGCATGATATCGTTCGCAAAATGAGGGCCGTATTGGACGAGTATGACGACAGGATGATGATTGCCGAGCTTTATCTGCCTGTTGACCGCCTGATGGCCTACTATGGTCCGGCAAACAATGGTGCGCATCTACCATTCAATTTTATGCTGCTTTCTCTGCCCTGGGACCCACAGGCCATAGCGGCGGGCATTGATGAATATGAAACAGCACTTCCGGCCGGAGCCTGGCCAAACTGGGTACTGGGTAACCATGACAGGCCCAGAGTGGTCAGCCGTATAGGTCTGGAGCAAGCCCGGGTGGCGGCGATGCTGCTGCTAACCTTACGGGGAACACCAACAATTTATTACGGAGAAGAAATCGGAATGCGTGATGTGCCCATACCATTTGAGGAAATACAGGACCCCCAGGGATTAAACATGCCGGATAAAAACCTAAGCCGTGATCCCTGCAGGACACCCATGCAATGGAATTATAAGGATCATGCAGGATTTACAGATGGAACACCTTGGTTGAGAATAGATTATGCGTATCCAAGGCAAAATGCCAAGGCTCAGCGGGCGGATCCATATTCCATGCTTTCTTTCTATAAGCGATTAATCGAATTCCGTCAGAAGGAGACTTCATTGAGAACAGGAAATTATAAACTGGTGCTTGCCGATCAGCAGATGCTGGCTTTTACCAGATATGCGGAAGGCGAAAAGACTTTCTTAATTGTTCTGAACCTAAGTCACCGACCCTGCTATTTTGAAATGCAGCATGCCGCTTTAAAAGGAACAATTGAGATCGCTACCTCGCCGGAGCTTGAAGGGGTACGGGTGGAAAACAAACTTATTCTGGCCGGCGACGAAGCCATAATCGTAAAGCTTGACGAATAAATGTTTTCGGGTACAAAAAAGCACCTCTGTAATCACAGAAGTGCTTTATGCTTTTGAAAAAAGAAGCTTATGCTTTAGCAGTAAGTTGAGCTAAAACAGCATTGTTTTTTGCCAACTGATCTTTGCTTGACTGTCTTGATCTGCTACCCAATTCAATGTTGGTAGCTAATTTTAAAAATTTCACATCTAATTTTGCGAAAGTTTTATTTCTTCTGTCTTTTCTTTTTAATCTGGTAACTGCCATGTCAATCTTTTTTATTTATTAATAAATCTGGAGGTCGAGAGCGGATTCGAACCGCTGTACGAGGTTTTGCAGACCTCTGCCTAGCCACTCGGCCACTCGACCTGTTGAAATTCAGGCTGCAAAAATAACAATTATATATTAGGATGCAATTTATTTATGAAAATTTCTGCTAATATCTGCACATAAAATTGCCGCAGAAATGGCAACGTTCAAAGACTCAGCGCCCCCAACCCTGGGAATGGTTACCGGATTTGTAATTAATTTCATCACCTCGGGACTAATTCCCTGTCCTTCGTTCCCCAGGATCAGCAGTCCTTCCTTACCCCAATCGGATTTATATAGGCTTTTTCCATTCAATACCGCACCGAAGATGGGTAGTTTAACGGTGTTTAAGACCGTTGGGAGATCTTCGAAAAAGACATTTACGCGGCTCAAAGAACCCATTGTAGCCTGGACCGTTTTTGGATTGTAAACTTCTACACAATTGGGGGAGCAAAGGATCTGCTTAAAGCCAAACCAATCTGCTGTGCGAATTATTGTACCCATATTTCCCGGATCCTGGACGCCATCCAGTACTAAAGTAAAGGTGTTTTTTAATACGGATACCTCTAATACAGGGGCGTTCGGAAGATGTACCAAAGCTAATATCCCCTGCGGAGTTTGTAATGTACTAATCTTGTCCAGGTCAGCGTTGTTTACTTCAAATAACTTTATATTTGCTGACAAAGCCGGAAGTAAGGAATGGTATTGGGCAAGGTAGTAAATACTGTGGATCTGGTAATTGGATTGCGTAAATTCTTCAATAGATTTTATACCTTCAATGATGAACATCCCATTTTCTTTGCGGTACTTTTTTTGATGTAACGATTTTATAAAACTTATTTGAGATTTTGAAAGCATACCACGATTATAAAAAAAATGTCCTGTTTCCTGCAATATTACTATTTATTATTGTTTTTGTTACAGCATGTTCATCAACAAAATACATTGCCGATTCCCAATCTATCGTAAAAAAGGTAGAAATAGATAGCATTCCGAAAGCTTTTGAAGAGGAAGCGTATAACTATATACAGAAAGACATCAGACCCAGTTCCAGACTGGGGATCAATGTTCTGATCTATAATATCTTTAATACTAAAGATGGTAAGTATAAGACAACCGACATCAAGCCTTTGGGCACACCGCCACCTATTTTAGATAGTACACTGGTAGAAATTTCGCGGAGTCAGATTGAAAAGTACCTGACGAGTAAGGGGTATTTCAACGCGAAGGTCAGCTCGGGCATAAAGGTGAAAAATAAACGGGCAGTCGTCTCTTTTAAGGCAGATACAGGATCCGCATTTTCTGTGAATAAGATCACTTATGAAATTCCTGATGAGGAGATTAAAAACCTTTATTTATCAAATAAAGCTGCATTTACACGTTTGAAGGAGGGTAAACGTTACGACGATGATTCCCTTGGTTACGAAAGAGACGAGATTTATCAGATGATGAAACAACAGGGATATTTTGATTTTTCGAGACCTTATGTTAAGTTTTCGGTTGATTCCAACCTGAATGCCAATAAAGCCAATGTCACGCTGATTATTGACAACCCGGCAGATAAGCCCAGACACGAGCAATTTAATGTTGGCGAAACGAACATCATTATCGCCCCTGATGCGGATGGGTTTCCTGATACCATCCCTATGAACCAGCGGATCTACAAAAATGTAAGGTTTACTGACCTTTCTGGCAGGTTCAGGAGAAACCCGATCACACGGTACAATTTTTTAAAGCCGGGCGACCAATACGACATCAGAAATGAGAATTTAACGTATGACCGTCTATATGAATTGAATGTTTTTAAAAATGTTAAAATCGATTACAACCGTGACAAAGACACCTTAAACATGGTTAAGCCTGTCATCCAATTGATTCCTCAAAAGATCATGAGCAACAGGATTGAAGGGGAAGTTCCTTTCAATGCAGGTACAATTGGTTTTACGCTGAGCAACACCTATACAAATAACAACCTCTTTAGAGGAGCAGAGAAGTTCGAATTTCAGATTAAAGGCGGCTTGCAATCCAGATTAGGACAGGGAACATCTATTTTTAAGGACATTTACCAGCGTGATTTTTCAGTTAGTACAACCTTGACCGTACCCCGTTTGTTGCTACCCTTTATTAATGCCCGGCCCGGAAGAAGAGGGGGGATGCCACGCACAATATTTTCTGCAAGTTACGTGTATGGTTTGCAAACGAATGCTTTTAAGCGTAAGGTGATCCTGACCTCTTTTGCCTATGAATTCCGGGAAACTAAGTCGAAGATCCATACCGTAACGCCAATAAATTTTGAATACCGTTTTGGCGACTTGCTGTTAGATTCTGCAGACCTGGATAGTGCGCTGAGTACTAACTTTTACAACATTGCTTTGCTCACCAGGAAGAGCGTTACCTTGGGGATTAAGTATACGTTTTCGTTGAATGCTGAGAAGTTGTTGACGACGTCAGACTTCCTGTACTTTAGAGGGAATTTGGATCTTGCCGGAAATATGCTGCAAGGTGTTTCAAAACTGCTAGGGAATAGGGTTGATCCTGAGACAGGTTATGCAAGTATATTTGGTGTGCAATTTAACCAGTACGTTCGTCCGGAGTTCGATTTCCGATGGTATAAAGGACTTGGGGGCGACAAGCAGTTTGTGGCCCGGATAAATGCGGGTATAGCCTATGCATATGGCAATTCCAGTGAAGTACCTTTTGAAAAGCTGTTTTATGCCGGAGGATCAAGCGGGGTACGTGCCTGGCAGGCCAGAACGCTCGGACCCGGAAATTACAATCGCGGTGAATCTATCCCGGATCCAGAACAACGCAGAACTTTCTATGGGCTTGACCAGACCGGAGAGCTCCACATTGAAACAAATTTTGAATACAGATATAAATTACTGAATAAATTTTTCGGGGCTAAACTGAAAGGTGCAGTTTTCCTGGACGCAGGAAACGTCTGGAATGTGTCTAATGGTTCCTCAGAATCCAGGTTTGATTTTAAATCACTGGGTAACCAGATTGCCATAGGTGCGGGCACCGGATTCAGGTATGACGTACAATATTTTGTGTTCCGGTTTGATATAGGACTTAAGCTCAAAGATCCACAGTTTGATGCTGGCGACCAATGGGTGATCAACAAGTTTCTGACTGGGGGAAAGTCCTTTAGGGACACCTATAACCTCGCTAACTCACCGGATAAATATCGTTTTGTACAATACAACTTTGGCATTGGTATGCCTTTTTAGAACATGCTTTTCAAGCCATCAAATATCGTTTCGAAAAAAGTAGAAAGGTTTAATCCGTTACTGTGATTGAAATATATATAGATGATCAGGATAATTACCGCTGCGATGATGAATTTTCTGAAGGCAAATGCCAGAAATACAATGAGGGCAGGAAAAATGATCAGCCACATGCCGTTGATGGCATAAGGATTTAGTGTTCCTTCTTTTTTATACACATAAAGTAGCTTACTGTGTGTGCCGGTATCATTTTGATGCTTAATATACACAAATGCCGAGCGTTCCAACTGCAGTGGAAGGATGGCCACCCCATCGTGAAAGGTTACAGGCTGGGTAAATCCACTTACACTGAATGTGTAGGTTCCATTGATCTTCTCCAGCGGATTTTCTAAAGAATCGGTAGCGATAATGGCTAGTTTGCTGTTTTTAAGCAAGCTTTCTTTAACTATAAAATTATTAATGTCTGCTTTTTGTGCAAAGGCCGAACCGCTAAATCCCAAAAGCAGGAGCAATAAATAAATTTGTCTCATTCTAAAGATCGTTTGTTGTAAATTAAGAATCCCAAATGTAATAAAACGCCGTTTCTTTTTACGGGGTCATCATATAAATTATAACTCAGACTGATAGGGCCCAGCGGAGTATGGTAAACCACACCGGCGGTTCCTGCGTAGTGCCATTCGGTAAATGCAGCTTCATGTCGTACCGCCTGAAAGCCCACTTTTTCAAATTCCCGGTGAGGCAGGAATAAGTACCCCTCTGCACGCAGGTCGAGGTTCCTTTTAATGCTGTAAACATTCTTGAGCCCCCCGGCAAGATATGCGGTTGCCCGAAAGTTTTCGAGAAATAATGATCTGCTGTCTTGTAAAGGATAAAATGCAGGAGCTGCCAGCAGGGTAGAATAATAGTTGGCAAAAAGCGGCTGGTTGGAGAATAGCGCCTCCGCCTGGTAGCCTAAAGTATATTTGCCGAGTTTAAAAAAGTAATTTTCGTCACTGATCTTCAGGTTGATCCATTGTCTGAACCGCTTGGTTACGCCCTCTTTTGCCAGCACTGAGTTGCTGTTGTCATTGATATTGCCAGGGGTATAACTTTCGCGCCCGGCAAAATAGTTAAAACTCAACAGGAAATGGCGCCCCCTGCTCGCATATTGTTTACGGTTAAAGGTATATTGTTCGAAAGCCAGACTGGATCTTGAGCCGTTTAATACGGTCTTGTCCAGTTCATCGCCAACCGCAAAGGTATTGTTGGGACTATACCTGTCGTTGTTGCTGATGAAAGCACTGCCCAGAACAATCCTTGCATTTCTGTTTAGTGGCATGCCCATTTTAAGCGCGATCTTTCTGTCAGATTGTTCAATATAAGTGGGATGCGGGTTCTCTATAAATATGGAGCTCGTTTTGTAATAATCAAAGTGATTGTACGTTACGTCTGCAGCCAGAAATAACGGTAGCCGGGAGGGGAAATCTATGCGGCCTGTCATCTGCACCGATTCATAAAAACGTCCTGAGTATAAATTTAAACCGAATGTATAGGCCTTCCTGTTCAGGTAATTGTACTGTACGCCTAAAAAAACATTGCTGATTGGCCGTGTGGAGATGTTGCCCCCAAAATCTATCTTTAAGCTTTTTCTGGGCTGTGCAAGTATTTCGAAGTTATAGCTGTCAGAGGCTGCATCATAAGAGATTTTAGGGTAAATGGTTTCAAAAGTTTCATCGGCAACCAGTTTGTAGTACCCGCGTTTGATGTCATTCAGGTCAAATGTTGCCTGATCTCTCTTAAAAAGTCGTTCTATGTACTTTTTCTGGTCGGTATTTACACCGGTTACCCTTACATTGCTGAAGATCAGATCGGGTTTTCTACTGTTGAATTCTCTTCTTTTGGCCATAAGCTCATTGATATTTACCCTCCTTGTCACTTTCTTTTTAATCTGTTCCATATCGGCCATGGTGGCATCATATCCCTGCCTGATGAGGTCCCCCACAGGATTAAAATTAGTGACAGTATAATCTTTAAGATCCGGCTGGATGTATACGCCCTTATCACCGATCAGCGTTGAATCCGATTTGGAAAGGAACATAAACACCATTAGCCTGTTCATTAACCTTTCATCTCCGTTTTTAGGGTATTCATTATAGGTTTTCGAGGATACATTGGCACCGATGATAAAATCAGGATTGAATTCCTTTTTCATGATATCAGCCGGAAAGTTATTGTAAAGACCGCCATCAAAAACATACTTGCCGTCGAGTTTTATTGGCCGGTAGATCAGTGGGACAGCCATGGTTGCCCTTACTGCTTCGGCAAGACTACCTTTTTTGACCGTTATGCTGGTCTGCGACAATACATCGGAAACCATACAACGGTAGGGCACAAACAGGTTGTCGAAATTATCTTTGGATGTGGCAGATGCCTGTGAGAAGAGTTCCAGCAACGCGAAATTTAACGGAATATCATTGACGAGGTTAGACCTGAAACTCATCCTTAAGCTCGTATCCACCCCCAATTTTGCGGTTAAAATAGACGGGTTTACCGGTTGCTTCTGAAAGAAAAAGCTATAATCGCTTTTAAACCGCCCGCTTACCCAGTCCTGAAATTCATGGCTTAAGGCCACCTTTTCGATCTGCGACGGAGAATAGCCTGCGGCGTACATTGCACCAACTATTCCCCCCATAGACGTGCCCGTGATGTAGTCTATCGGGATGTTATTTTCTTCCAGCGCCTTTAACGTGCCTATATGTGCCAGGCCTTTTGCGCCACCACCGCTCAGTACCAAGCCTACTTTTTGAGCATACGATGGGAATGTCAAAAAAGCCAGGATAATAACAACTAGTTTCTTTAAAAGCATCACACCCTAAAAATAGGGAAATTAGTTCAGAATGAAGATATTATAGGTTAACACGGTAGCAAACGCTACCCATAAAATATAGGGTATAAAAAGCAGACCGGCAATTTTATGGATTTTATAGAACATGATCGCATTAACGATGATGATAAATAACAAAAATATAATTTCAATCAGTGCTGCTCCGATTTGATGGGTATAAAAAAAAATGAAGGACCACATCAGGTTTAATATCAACTGAATCAGATAGATGGCTATGGTGCGAGGTAATTGCTTGATGGTGTTCCTCTTTTGCCATACCAGGTAAGCCGATATGCCGATGAGCAGATAAAGTCCTGTCCACACGGCGCCGAAAAGCTGGTCGGGCGGATTAAAACTAGGCTTGGCAAGGGTTACATACCATGTTTTTACGGAACTGGCGGTAAAAAAGGCACCTATTGCACCAAAGGATAATGGGATGGCGATGTTGATGACAAAAGCAATTGGATTAAATTTCATAAGCAGCTTATAGCAGTAACAAAAATAGCCGGTAAGGGTTTGTTATTTTGTGCGGTCAGCGGCTGTAATCAACATACTGAAATTATAGTTCAAAATGTCCCCCTTTTTCATATGGTGCTCGCCGCTGTAATTGTCGGCAAGTATGGCTTTGCCTTTTTGCTCAATATGAATGCCGCCATGACCCTCGTTAGCCCATGAAGCAGGTATTCCTTTATGCTTCTGGTCAGTCAATTCATATTGAAGACCACCGGCAACATCGCCAATCCAGACCTTGTTCTGATCGGTATTGCCTGCAGTCCATTTCCAGTCTACCACCTCGGGTCTCTCACTTTCTTTCGTGCCTAAGCCTTTGATGGACTTGGCAGTTTCAGTGGTAAAAGGAAGGTGCAGGCGTATATTGTCGAGGTTGATGTCGTTCAAAGCGATTATTTTAACGCTGTAAACCAGCGTGCCATCTGGTTTAATTGTTCCTACAACGTCCATATTTAAACTATCAGAACTATTGTTCACTGCCCAGCTTACTTTTTCCGGTTTTTGTGTTTTCATTTCTAATGGGCCATTCTTCCATTTGATGTCTTTATGGCTGGACGCCTTCACGACATGAAAATGCACCGGTTCGGTGACGAGGTTAAAAGTGGTCCGGATCATGGCAGGGAATCCGTCTGCATTTAATTCAATTTGTTTCCCTGGCATCGAGATGCTCTTTTCTTTGACGGTAAGGCTTGTCAGTGTATTCTTTGTTTGTGCCTCACTGCGGCTAGCGAGCAGTACAATAAAGCACAATGCAATAATTTTGTTCATCTGAAAAAGATTGAATGGATAAGTTTTTAAAAGTAGAAATTTTTAAGGACTATTATATACCGCGCAAACATTTTACACTACGGGTAGTTATTTTTTCATTGCTTTCATTATCTTAGTCGTAAAAGATATATTTATGAAAAAAGTAATTTTATTGGCTATGGTTGCAAGTATGTTTACAACCTTAACCGTTTCCGCACAACAGGATAAAAGTAAAAGACCGAGTCCGCCGGCAGTAGCAAAAGAAACACTTAATTCCGGTACCACTGTGACCATAGATTACAGTCAGCCTTCAGTAAAAGGCCGGACAATAGGCAAAGAAATTGCACCCTTTGGGAAAGTATGGCGTACAGGGGCCAACGAAGCCACCATATTTGAGGTGAGTAAAGCTGTGAAAGTTGATGGTAAGGCCCTGGCTGCGGGCAAGTACGGGCTGCATTCCATCCCTGGTGAGCAGGAGTGGACACTTATTTTTAACAAGGCATGGCAGAAACCTGGTTTGACCTACAATGAAGCAGAAGATGCTTTAAGAATTAAAGTTAAACCGGCTAAAGCAGCATCCTTTTCAGAAAAGATGACTTTTACCATTGATAAAAGTGGAAAAGTAGCGCTGGTATGGGGTGATGTCCTGGTTCCTTTTACCGTAAAATAACTAAAAAAACATTTTATTGAAAAGGAGTTGCCTTTGCGGGTAACTCCTTTTTTTTATACGGGTTTCTGCATTGATTAAGAAATATGCAGCTGCCTGTTCTGAAACAATTCATGCCGACCATGTAAATAGCCGATTGGGTTATTCGAGTGGAAAAAGCTGGAATAACCTTAAATTGGTTAATTATTTCATACATTGTTTTGCAAACATTACATATATTCGTTTGTAAATAACCGGATATGTACACACCTTCTTTTAAAATGCATGATCATGAAGATGAGCTCATTGCCGCTTTAACATTGGGGAGTGAGTCTGCCTTTACACAGATTTATGAACATTACTGGTTAAAATTACTTGCCCTTGCTTATAGTCACACTAAAAATAAGCAGATCGCAGAAGGGATTGTTCAGGATGTCTTTATCAGCATCTGGAACCGAAGGGCTACCCTTAAAATTCAATCACTTTCTAATTATTTTGCCATAGCGGTTAAATTTTCAGTGTTTAAATACAAACAAAGGGAACAACGAAGAAGAGAAATTGAACTGGAAAACTGCAGGTCGGAAGCGCTTATCCAAGACGATAAGGTAATTGAAGCACATTTTCTGGAGGAATATTTTAAAGGCGTTGTGGAGCAGCTACCCGAAAAGTGCAAAATGGTTTTTAACTACAGCAGGGTTAAAGGCTTGAATAATCCGGAAATAGCCAGAGAAATGAATATTTCGGAAAAAACGGTAGAGGCTCATTTAACAAAAGCCATTAAGGCACTCAAACTTTCTTTAAAAGACGCAGGCTTCTTATTTTTCCTGTAACCGTTTACTAAATCGTTTAACCAGCATCTTTTTTTACAATGCCACTAAGGGTAACGCATACCTTTATGGTACTTCCTATTATAAGCCAGATATAAACAATGGAAAAAGACAGAATTAATGCACTTATAACAAAATATTTTGATGGAACTTTAGCAGAAGAGGAACGTGCCGAGCTGATGGGCGCTTACAACCTTCAGTCTGACCAGGAGGTGGAGTGGCTGGCCGATAGTTTGAACGAGCCTGATCTGGTTAAGCAGCGGATGCTCTTCAACATCCGGAAAGAGATTTTTCCGAAAACTGTGCAATGGAGAAACAGGCCTCTTTACCAGTTTATATACGCGGCTGCGGCGCTTTTCGTCATCACTGCAGCTGGATGGTTATTTTTCAGGTCGCCCGCAAAGCCGGTCGCAACTGAATCGCAAGCCAGGACTGTAAAAATTAAACCAGGCTCCAATAAAGCCATACTGACCCTGGCCAACGGAGGGCAAATAGTTCTCGACCAAATCCGCCCGGGAAAGATGGTTGATCAAGATGGTGTCAGGGTACTAAAAACCAAGGAAGGCCAGGTCGTCTTTACAGTCATTGCAAATACCGGCATAAAACCTCAGTTAAGCACGATCAGTACGCCAAAGGGTGGACAATATGAAGTTGTTTTACCGGATGGTACAAAAATATGGTTGAATTCGGCCTCCTCCATTCAGTTTCCCACTGCCTTTACCGGAAAGGAAAGAATGGTGAGCCTACAGGGAGAGGCTTATTTTGAAGTGGCTAAAAACAAGGACATGCCGTTTAAGGTGAAAACCGATTTTCAGGAGATTGAAGTATTGGGTACTCATTTTAACGTGATGGCCTACGACAATGAAAGCAGCATTAAAACCACACTATTGGAAGGCTCGGTCAGGATCTCTTCAGAAGAAGGCCGGGCACTGTTAAAACCCGGACAGCAGGCGGAATTAAATAAAAGCAACAGTCATCTTTCCGTGCAGCAGGTGGCGACCAAAGCTGCCGTTGCCTGGAAAGACGGCGTTTTTATGTTTGCACATGAGGACATGCGTTCCATCTTAAATAAGCTATCGAGATGGTATGATGTAGAGGTTATCTATAAAAATACGTCAACAGACCACCGGTATAGCGGTAATATCTCCAGGTTTGAGCATGTTACCGAAGTACTCAGAACGATGGAAATGACTGGAACGGTTCATTTTGAGATCAAAGGGAGGAGGATATACGTTATGGATTAAACTGTACCCTATACAGGCTTAAAAAAAGACCCGGAGCTTGAGCACTCCGGATCTTTCAAGACTTTGAAAAGCCTTCAGCAAGATTACAAACTTATTCTTCACAACAAGTACTTATAAAACTTACTAACCAAATGTATAAATTATTTAACACAACCGTATGGGGTGCAACTGGTCCCCTGCGCTTTAAATTTCTGCTGATCATGAAATTTATCTGTATATTTTTGCTGGTTACCGTGTTTCAGAGCAGGGCTGCATCTTTTGCACAGCGGGTAACCCTGAATGTTAAAAATGTTCCGATTGAAAAGGTCTTTGAATC
>CBFGNP010000045.1:0-12224 GCA_965650095.1 uncultured Pedobacter sp.
TTGGAAGGGCCATGGTCTGAATTTCAAGATATTGCACCACCGGAAACCAACACCTATGGATCGCAGTCTACATTGATGCTGAAAGTAGCGGGAACCAAGTCTACCACTGTGATTTTTATGGCCGATATCTGGAAACCTAAAACGCAATGGGATTCCAGATATCTATGGATGCCACTTAAAATCGGAGATGGAAAGCTATGGTTACCTGAGCCCAAGCCTTGGAAATTGGATATTAAAACGGGAGTTCATCGGTAATCGAGCTGATTTTGATACTAACAAACCCGCGGATATATTTGCTGTGCTGGATTTTATCTGGTTATTGTTATAGATATCATCTTTTACTTTGAAAAATATTAATAACGAAACATGGCTATTATATGATAGCCATGTTTCGTTATTCAATAATCATAGCTAGTCCGGCTTTTACTTTAATTTCAAAAGGCAATTGATCTCCTTTTTTAACCGTGACCATCCGTTTTCGGATGCTTCCCTTCTCGTCATCTTCATAAATCGTAGCTTGATATTTTTGATTTTTATTCAGGAAATCAAGGTTGATTTGACCTTTCCAATCCTTTAACCCTGCCGCATTACCTACATACCAGGTTTTCCCTTTTCTCCTGGCCACACTGATGTTTTTTCCAATCTCTCCATCCAGATACAAGCTCTGATCCCAAACGGTGGGTACATACTTGAAAAACTCAATCTCTTCTTCATTGGTATAATCATTCGGTTTTCCGTACCAGAATATGGCCTGTAAGGGACTGAAATAAACCACCGTAAGAGCGAGCTGCTGGGCTTTACTAACTTTTAGATTTTTTCCGAAATTGTTTTTAGGATTTGGAAAACAAAAGGTAAAATCTGCTGCTCCCGCGAGGAACCTAGTAAATGGCAATACGGTCGTGTGAAAAGCATCAGGACTGTTTTCATCACCACGAATCCCTTCCTGGGTCAACAGGTAGGGATAGGTTCTGCTGAGGCCCGTTGGTTTGTAATTGTCGTGGATGTTCAGTAGCAGTCCCTGATCGTTTACTTTCTTAATAGCACCGCTGAGCCAGGTTAGTCCCTTTTGACTAAATCCGTCTATAAATCCGAATTTTAAGCCGCTAATGCCCCACTGCTTGTACAAAGGTAAAATACGGTCGATGTGATTTTGTAAACCGATATAGTTGACATAGAGAATTACCCCAATACCTTTTTGTTTACCATATTGAATGACTTTTGGTAAGTCGATTTGTGGGATTGGAATTGCCGGATCTGAAGATAATGCACGTTCCGGGCCATACCACCCGGCATCCAATAGAATGTGACTAAAATTCAGTTTGCTAGCCAAATCTATGCAATCCAGGCCAGCCTGGGTATTTAGTTCAGACCGTATCACCTTACCTGGCTTTATGCTTTCGGATGGCATAGTTGTTGGAGCCGGACTTAGTTTTAAAAACAAATCGCTGTATTGATGTAAACCAATGGCGGTAGTTGACATGCTGATGGTTCGCCAGGGACTTTCGAAAGCTGTATCGAACCGGATGTCTTTGTCCCTTTCAAAAACAAGGTTCAAACTATTGTCCCGTTGACCTTTACCCAGTTCGGCTTTCGTGTAGCTCGTATTGTTGGCTTCGCCGATACTCAGGTAAAAATGACCATTGCTTAAGGTCGCTGGTAAGTCGCAAGTCGTAATTAAAGCATTTAAATCAACAGGTGTAAATACCGATTCATGGTGGTATTGATAAATTTGATAAGCTTGATTGAAGTTGAAGCTGGTGGACTCGGCTGTAATCGTGACATCTTTGATTCCAGTTTGCTGCGGCACCTCATATTTGAAAGCAAGAGATCCGTTGAACACACGGGCAACAAGGTTGAAATTGATGGAGCCCGAACTACATGCCATGTTGATTTCATTATAGTTGTTTTCTACAAATTCATTTTCGCCCAAGGGCCATTTGAATTTTTCGGCATGAGTTTTTCGGGTAGTGCTTTTTATGCTTGTATTCTTGCCAAGGCTGACATTGTTGAGTGTTAAGCCCAGTTCAGACCAATCTATTACCTTTTTGCGCTGATCATTTAAGCTATAAGTTAGGTCTCCTTTGTCATTTAAGGTAAAGATAGCTTGCGTATGTTTGTCGGGCGAAACGACCTCGTACGTGTTGTTTGTCTGGGCAATGCTGTTCCATGCGCTCAGGTTAAGCAAGCACAAGCAGCATAGACCGAGATGTTTGCTGAAGTTTAATCTGATCCTCATTGGTTGACCGTGTTAAATAGCAAGGTCCCAAAAGCCGGCTGATCGCGGTCATATCCTTCTGGTCTGTTTTTTTCGATCACTTGTTTGGTAAAAGGCATCGCCAAACCCTTGACATTTACGTAATGGTTGTAAACCATTTCGTAAATTGGGATGAAGCGGCCTCTGCTAATTTCTGAGATTTTGGTCCAGTTGCTGTATTTTCCGGTCACATCTTTCCAGGTAAGGAAAGGAACATCGTTGTTTCCTAAATTGTACTTGGCCACATATTCAAAGCCTTTAAGTAAACGATTGTCTAAAGCACTATAGAGGTCATCGCCCTGGTTGGATGCAATTTCGCAAATGGAACCTAATGCACCAATGCCCAATTGGGAGTGACCTTGATCGCGGCCACTTTCCTGGATTTGGCCGGTTTCACTAATATAGTTTTGTATGGTGCCATTGTCATTTGCAGTTTTATAGAAATCAATGGCTTTAAGATACATGGTTTCATTATCGAAATAGATTGCGGCTCCGATATACATTCGGCTTACTATAGATCCCCAATTGCCATTGGTATAAGCTTTTGCTTGATAAAACGTCTCGCAAACCGGCAAAAAGACCTGTTGAATCAGCTTATTGATTTTAGTAGTTTGGGTCTTTGTGATCCCGCTGTTGGAATTTACCAGGATTTCCATGGCATTGACAATTTTCGAACCTTCTAAACCAGCCAGCAAAGGAGCGTCATTTGTGGTCGGAATGCTGGTTAGCGTATCGGCATAGGCTTCCAGGACTTGGATGGATTTAATGGCGTGGGCCTGGTCTTTGGTTATCATCCACATCAGCGCATTTAAATACGCTGCACTGAAATCTGATTCCATTTTGCTTTTGGTATAACTAAACTCCCCATCTCTTGAAATAGTTTGGAATGGGCCTTTGAGTTCGTAAGAGGCGCTGGCGCAAGGGTGTTCTGCAAGCAACGTATAAGAGCCATATCCGGGCAAGGATTTCTGTTGCCGCACCTGATACATGCGGTCTAAAGCTTGCTGGGAATGTAGAATTCCAGGATGTACAAATTTCCGCTGGGCAAAAGTACTTGCCCCTGAAACGATCAGGAGCAACGTTAAAATGGAGTGAAGGTTAGGTCTCATAATTATTTGTGTGTTGCTAACTAAAAAAATACTATCCGTAAGACACCTTAACTTAGCACTGCTACTCAATTCGGTTCAATATTAACTTAATCGTTACAATGTGTTTAACTTTAAGTGTCACAACGCTATTCGCGATTTTGATAAGCAGGATTACTTCATGGAAGATTAAATGTTTTGAAAAAAATAAGATGGACTGAGTATTAAAGGCTTTTTTTATTGTCAAAATGATTATAATTAGATCTTAAATGAAACCATCATGAGTTTACAATTATGAAAATAGTCGTTTTGCTTTTTAGTCTTTGTTTTGCCCGGCCTCTTTTGGTGAATGCTTTTTTTCAAAAAGCAACAGGACCAGGTAAAATCATCTATGTTGCTAAATCTGGAGATGACACCGCCGATGGGTCACCACTGCATCCACTTTTGACCATAAATCAAGCAGTATTGAAAGCTGAACGGGGAGATCAGGTGATTATTCGTAAAGGCATTTACCGGGAGCAGGTAACTTTGAATAAAGGTGGAACCTCTGAAGCTGAAAAAATTACAATAAAAGCTGCAACTGGTGAAATTGTAAGCATTAAAGGTTCTGAACAGGTTAAAACTTGGACTAAGGAAAACGATGGTCTCTGGAACCTGGTTGTAGATACTGCTGCTTTTAAAGGGCTCATCTTTTTTAATAATGTAAAGATGCAGCGAAAGGATGAATTAAATCAGATTAAAGGGTCTATGTTGACCTGGACAGCAGAAAATCGCAATGACAAGGTTTTGATCAAAGCAAATTTCGGTAAAAGTAATCCCAATGTGGAACTGACTGAAGTTTCAGTCCGGTCATCAGGTATTTCAGCTTTGAAAAATGTAAATTACATCCATCTTGAAAGGATTCAGGTTAGTCAGGTATTTAGTCCTGAGGCAACGATTTATGGAAAACAAGCGGGAGCGATTGAAACGGGAGGGGGTATACACTGGACGATTCAAAACTGTACAATACAGGACTGTAGTGCCGTAGGCATTTCCATTGGCCATACGGGCAGAGCCTATCCCGATGCCGGACCAGGAAATCCGGAGTTTAGCGATTACAAAGAGCTGGCAGCTGTTGGTCATCATGTTATCCGCAATAATCATATGCTTAGGTGTGGTCAGGCAGGGATTTTCGGTTTAGCAGGGGGAACCGCCAGTCTGATTGAAGGAAATCTGATCGAAGAAATCAATACCGATGGAGCATATACAGGAACTGAATGTGGGGGAATCCGTCTGGCACTAGCTATAGATGTGACCATTAAAGGTAACCTGATCAGGAAGATTAAAGGAGAATCAGGTTACGGCATATACCTGGGGCCCTTATTTCAGGCTGCGCGGGTTACAGAGAACATTATTGCCGATACCAGAGCTGACGCTTTATACTTATTCAACAGCCACGGTCCTGCCCTGGTCGACAATAATGTTGTTATACCTGGTAATCAGGATGGTAAATTAGGTGTGAAAATGCTGGCTAGTGAGGCGAATGTGTTTATCAATAACCTGTTTTACAATTGTCGTTTTGCCAATGAGCGTAGATCAGGTCGCTCGGTAGCCACAAGTAACTATCTGCCACACACATTAGTTATTAAACAAACAATTCCTTCTCTGAATATTGATCACCGATGGTTTGGAAATACCTTTATCAAACAAAAGCTGGATATTCCTGCTTGCACAGATTGTAAGATCGATTACAACGTTTTTATAAAGGACGCTGGGTTTCGCCTGGTACATACCTCGACAGGAGCGAATGTTCTATCTAATTTAGAAGCGAGTGCTCCGGTACATCCGGAATTCAATGCAAAATTCATAGGCTTTTTTGCTTTAAGTAAGCAATATCTTGAGTATCCAAATGGGAATCCTAAGCTTCCTACTTCATTTTCACTAGTAAAGAAATAAGCAATGATTAAATTATATTCCAAAATTGTCATGTGCGCTTTTTTAATGATCCTTACATTAATGAGTCATGCACAGGTTTTGAAACTGGAAAAACCGAAAGCTTATCATCCGGCTCCTTTTACGCATCCTGGCTTATTGCATTCGTCTGCCGATCTGGAAAGAATGAAGGAAATGGTAGCGAAAGGAATTGAGCCCTGGAAAAGTGGTTATGAAAAGTTTAAACAAAGTCCTTATTCCAAATCCGATTGGAAACCGAGCGCTGTGGCACATGTAGAGCGGAGTCTTTTAATTGGAGCTGGGAAAAATATAGGAAATCTGGAAAGGGATGTTTGTGCGGCTTATCAAAATGCAATGATGTGGACGATTACGGGCGATGAAGCACATGCCCAGGCGGCGGTCCGGATCATTAATACCTGGTCTGACACTTTTAAAGTATTTGATGGAACCGATGTGGAGTTGGGTGCTGGTTTAAATGTATTTAAAATGGCGAGTGCAGCTGAAATTATACGTGCTACTTATTCCAAATGGACGCAGGCAGAGATAAAAAAATGCCAGGAAATGTTTAGCCAGGTATTTTATCCGCCGATCCAGTACTTTGCACTTTGGGCACATGGAAACTGGGATTTGGCTTGCATGAAGGGCATGATGTCTATCGCCGTATTTAATGATGACCATGCGATGTTTGATCGGGCGGTCGATTTTTATTATCGCGGTCCTGGTAATGGCAGCCTGCTGCATTACATTATCAATGAAGCCGGGCAGGGGCAGGAAAGCGGTCGTGATCAGCCACACAGCATGCTGGGCATTGGTCACCTCGCTGAAATGTGTGAGATTGGTTGGAATCAGGGAATAGATATGTATCAATTTGCTGATAACCGGCTTTTGAAAGGCTTTGAATATACAGCCAAATACAATTTGGGTGAAGAAGTACCTTTTGAGCCTTATAACGATACGAGTGGCCGCTTTCCAGCATCGACAATTTCTACTAATGGAAGAGGTAAGCTACGTTCTATATTTGAGCAGGTGTACAACCATTATGCTTTTAGGGTAAAGGGAGTACCCGCTGAACAATATCAATATACCAAAGCAGCAGCGGATAAATTGAGACCGGAAGGTGCAGGATTCAATGCAGATAATGCCGGTTTTGGTACCCTGTTCTTCTCGCTTGCGAAAGGAAAATAACAATGGTTTAGTTCGATTTTATTTACCAGTCAATTTAATTGCAAGCTCAGATGTTTTATAACTTTAATAATTGTCTCTATGACGTCAAAGAGAAGTTACTTACAGGCATTTCTATGAAAATATGGGCTATGTTCAGATTGCTGAAATTACAGACTGCCAGTGTCACTCTGTTACGGATACAATTTATCGCACAAAACAGGTGCTAAGGAAAACAATGATGGTCAAAAATATTTATGTGAACTGTTCGCTGGATAATTGACATGATTTTATTTCGATGATATTCAAATAGATCTCTAATAATCAGAGGGCTTTTTTGATATAATATGAATAGAATGAAAAAAAAGATTAGACAAGAGTATATTTGTTTGTGTACGCTGTCTTATTGAGATGAATAAAAAGATTCCTGAAGAAAAAAATGAAGAGAAGCTGCCGTTTTCCTTTCAAAAGAAAACGGTATCTGAGGATGAAATTGCAGAACACTGGCAAAAAATAGTAGCCAGGCTTGCTGAAAAACCCACCACTAATGAAACTGATGGGGAAGATACAGTAATAAAATATTCTCCCCCAAGTAAAAAATAAACACATCGCATTTATTTGAGTATATCTATGATTTCATTGTCTTAACTTAAACCATAAGTGATTGACTATAATTTTTATTCGAGAATTATGCTTAACTGCTGCTCCACTGTTCGTTTTTTTTTGCTTTAAAGGCACAGTTGAAACCTGCTCAAGCCATTGTCTATTGGGCCGAACAGGCCAATAAAACTCTCAGTAATATCCCGATAACCCATCCTGATGTTTCAAGAAACATCGTTCCGGGAACCCTCTAACTGGCGCTATATTAAACCAAATGTTATCGCCGCTGAGTTCTGGCCCTAAAACTTTGGATTCCTTATCTATAATGGACAATTGTTTGACTGATCCATTATAACTGATCTCAATTGCTGAATAATTTGGTGATCCAAAGTAGGATAATCCAGCTTTTTGACCAATAGACATGCCCTTGGATTGATAAATTACCTTATCGGACCCGTTAATTATTGATTTTCCATCAGCAGACATCTTCAACAGGTGGATTTTATAATGATCACTAAAATTGGTTCCAATCAGGTATCCCTGACCATCTTCGTCCCAAAATGGACAGCAGTCGTCCCATCCTTTGCCGCGCATCATTTTGTGTACGGGTTCCCATGGGCCTTCTGGTCGGGCGGCCGTGCTCATAAAGTATCCCTCATCCGGATCAAAAAAGTATACCCAAAAGCGTTTCTTGTGAAAACGTATTGCGCCGGCCGCCCAGATCCCTCTGCCATAACGGTCCATTTCGTCCCAGTTCATGGCCAGCGATGTTCCAGTTCACCAGGTCTTTTGAATGTCAAATCATAAAGCCCGGAGAAAATTGAAACGTCGATGTGACCGCATAATAGTCCTTGCCAACACGTATACAATCAATATCGCTAAAGTCGCCTGGTAAGACCGGATTTCTGAAGTTACCATTATGCTGGTCACCCCATTTGCTCCAATCGCCCCAATCTGGATAAGTTTGTGGAGTTTGGGCTATGCAAAAAACTGTTAAACCAATAAGCGATATAATTAATATCGGGATCTTGAAAAAAATAAAAACTTTCATCCAAATATTGCTATAATATAATATGTTATGATCCGTATCAATATTATGATCCGTATCATCAAAAGGAATTGAGCAGGACCTGTTGTGCAAGGCTATGCAGGCCAGGGGTTGTTGAGAATAGTGTGATAAGGAGTGCTGGTGTAAAAAAGGTATATCTTCATTTTTACTGGTTAAAGCTTAATCGAAAACTTTCGGCCACTGTAATGGATTGATTTGTCAATCGAGTGATTATCAAGGCTTGTCCCGTTTTTCTGGTTTACCATTACAATGTTGAATTTTCGTTTACTTATCATGCCCTTAAATTGCCCTTTTCTATCTTTGATGGTCAATGTTTTTGAGGCATCGTTCCACTTAAAATGGATTTCTGAAAATTGTCCTTTCTCGTAGTTATAATTGTCGTTTTCATCTTCGTAAAGAATGAAGTCGCCATTATCGCCAGGGTAAATGCGGATATCCAGTTCATTCCATTTCTTTTCGGTTGCGTACTGTACTTTAGGGCCCCAAGGTATAATCGAACCTGCTTTTACGTAAAGCGGTATAATTTCGATAGGGGTTTCACGTTTCACTGTCTGCCCGCCATTAAATACCTCACCCGTCCAGAAATCGAACCACTTGCTTTCTGATGGAAGATATATTTCTTTGCTTTTAACGCCTTTGTCCGTAACAGGCGCCACCAGGAACGAATTTCCGTACATATATTCCGCACTGTTTTCAAAGCCCGAAGGATCGTTGGGGAATTGGGAATATAATGGCCGCATTATTGAACCTGCCCTATGCGTTACCGCCCAGGCGGTTGCATAAGTATAGGGGAGTAAACGGTAACGGAGGTTAATGAACTTCTCCTGAACATCAAAGGCCTCATCTCCTTTTTTGCCGAACTGATATATCTCCCTTGGGATATCAGTTCCATGGGAACGCATCATGGGAGTAAATACAGCAAACTGCATCCAACGGTTATACAATTCCTGAAAATCAGGGTTTTTTGCACCGCCGCCCTTTACAAATGCTCCTGCGAAAAAGCCGCCAATGTCTCCGTTCCAATAAGGCAACCCGGTTAATGAAAAATTCAAGGCCGCTGGAATCTGGTTTTTCAGCGTTGGCCAGTTAGACGCAACGTCTCCACTCCAGGTGTTAGTCCCGAATCTTTGCTGGCCTGCAAAAGCAGATCGTGTTAATAGTAATATGCGTTTATTATTATTTGCTGCCCTTTGGTGATCGTAAACACCCCTGGTATGCTGAAGTGGGAATGCATTCAGTACACTTCGGTAACTGCCCAGGAAAGTAGGTTGATCGAAATCCTTTTCCTTGATATTGATGTGGTCTGGCTCGGTAGAATCAAGCCACCAGGCATCTATGCCCAATGAAAATATCCCTTTGCTGAGGTAGTTCCAGTAAATATCACGTGCCGCTGGATTATATACATCGTAAGGTCTGGTGTTTGCCCCTGGCGGCCATGTATCAAAGTTAATGAGCATATTCTTCGATTTAAATTCTTGGTATTGAGGGGTTTTTGGTGCAAAGCCTGGCCAGGAAACAATAAAAAGATGGGCATTGAGCTGGTGTACACTATCTACCATAGCCTGGGGTTTTGGAAAAGTGGTCTGATCAAAACTCATTGCATTCCAGTTATCGTCTTTCCCCCAATATTGCCAGTCTTGTACAATGCCATCAAGAGGTACCTTTAACGATCTGTATTTTTTTACCACATCAACAAGTTGGTATTGGGTTTTGTACCGCTCGCGCGACTGACTAAAACCAAATGACCACAGTGGCATCATAGGAGATGAGCCGGTAAGGTCGCGCATCTGCGCAACCACGCCATCACCACCTCCACCAAACATAAAATAATAATCAGCGCAGTTTCCTACTTCCGAATCGAATGAGGTTTCCTGTAAATTATCTGTAAAAATAGTAGGTGAATAGTTGTCCCAGAAAATACCGTATCCTTTAACCGACTGGAAAAAAGGTATACCAATTTTCATGTTCTCTTGTTTGAGGGATAACCTTTGCCCCCTTTGATTCAACTTTCCGTTCTGGTGTTGGCCAAGTCCGTAAATAATTTCAGCCTTATCCAATAAATATGCCTGTCTGACAGCATAAGTTGAAGTTCCCGCATCTTTTATCCTGGTGAACTGTGTGCCATAGTCCTTTTCTGAGAACAGGCTCTTTCCACCTTTATCCATAAAGAAAACTTTTCCTGTTTGCAGATTGAGTGTTGCAGATATGTGGCTACTACTGATGGTTACGTTTTGTTGGCTATTTTTAATATCGAGTGTTAGCTGCTCTGGAAGTTTTACTACCGAGAGGCTTTCTTTTTTTGGCGAGGAACCTTCTGGCTTTTTAAACACACGTACGATCGATGGGGAGTAGAATGTTACCTCAATATCCATTGATTCAGTGCGGGCGTGTATGCCCTGAGCTGTCTTTTCAAAAGACTGGGCATGTGTAGAAATGTGGTAAGTTAAAAATAATGCGATTACGGTAATAAATTTTCTTTTCATGTTGAATGTCATTTGCCCGGTAATTTCACGATCATCATTCGCAATGCGTAACAAAAGCAAATTTTCCCCTGAAGCTTTTTCCATTATTTTGATGTTATTTGGTTAGATACAGCATTAAACTCATTTCTTAGATTAATGCTGGTTTAAAGAATTTCGCCCTGAAAGTTAAGTTGATGTAACTTATTTTTAGACCAGTGTACGAATGTAACAACTGTTATCAAATAAAAAAATATTCTTGAAAATTTTTTAACGTATTTTTGACGTTTATTTTTTATGCGCTTCTTTTTGGGTCTTGCACTAATGGGCACTGACCAACTTTTAAACAATACTTTTTAGCCTGAGGATGTTGTTTTTTTGTTGATATCAGTTATTTAGTAGTTTTTTCTAAGGGGAGATGCCGATTTCGTTATCTGGGACTCAAGGTCAAGACTGTTATAATAAAGTTCCCTTTCTGGTGGGAATTACTTGCAAAAGATAATTAAAAGACTTGTACGCAGTCTTGCAATGGAATAGGGAAGATTGTTGCGGGGCACTATCTGACACAACTTTCGTACCTGGACTTCAGTTAGTAGTAAACCGACTGTGATAAAAGGTGAAAAAATCAGTAACTGAGAGTATAATTTCCCAACATAGCCGTCTTTCAGTTATTTAATTAAAAAGCTCTGACCGCTACTTACTGCATGCAAGTTGGGGTTGAAATTTTTAAGTAGCTGAGCCACTAGTTTGATCAGAACCTCGGATAGCGGCCGGGCAGATAATTATGAATTACTATACCGCATCAGAAAAGCCTAATTTTCTGTTCGAAAAAAAAATAACTTTATTAGAGTATGATTTTTTCATAATTGTGTCATAACACTAATAAAGCAAAAAATACTTTGCTATTCTAACCAAACCAACTATAAACCAATGTTATGAAATACCTGTACCTAAAGTGCCGTCTAGAGTTTTTTTTAAACGTAAATATGAGGATTAAAAGAGACTGCCATGATTTAACAGTTCCACTGAAGAATGACCGGAGGCTATTTGACCTCTCAAATGTCCATTCCCAATAAGTCTGCAATTTCTATGAGCATTCCCGAAGGGGAAATTTTTGAACTTTATAACTCAATTATTATGCGTTTTTTATTTTTTTTATGCCTTTGCCTCCCTGCAATTTCAGGGTCTGCAGCAGGGCTTAATCATGGACGGGGGACTAGACAAGACACCACAGTAGTTCCGATGAACTTAGCTTATACGTCCACTAAAGATTCGCTTCGAAAGAAAGCAGTTAAGATTGGCGGACTAAACAAGGCTGTGGTGAAATCCATCCAGGTCTCTTTGTTTCCCGGGGTTTCCCTACAGCAATATTTAAAAGGACAGGCTGCTGGGGTAGCTATTCAGGAACCAAGTGGTGAACCAGGAACAGAACAGAATGTCTTTGTACATGGTACAGCTGTTCCACTCTTTTCTGCTAAAGATATTTCGTCAACACAACCTTTAATCGTGTTGGATGGAGTTCCAATAATTTCTAAAGATCATCCCTTTGCTTATGACATTCAGCAGTATGATTACAAACGGATCGGTCCGGCTACGAATATGCTTGCCGGCATTGATCATGAGAATATCGAAACAATAGAAGTAATTAAAGACCTGAGCGAGGT
>CBFGNP010000046.1:0-12003 GCA_965650095.1 uncultured Pedobacter sp.
GTTCATTTTTGACCATATTGCCAGAGGTGATTGCCCCAATAGTATCGTGGTTATACAGCACACGCCAGACAATAATGGGTTTGTTAAATTCTTCGAATTCATCAATCGTGTCATCAAACCAGACCAGGAGATTTTTGACCTGATTAAGCAGGAAGATGATAAACACAAAGCTTTTTTTGAAAAGTTTGAACGTGACCATCCAGGTGTTGATTTATTTGGCGGGATAAAGGTCATGAAAACCGTTCCTCCTGTGGAATAGCAATGCGAGTTCGGTAATAAATCGTTCAAAACTCATATTCCCCTTCCTTTTTTTATTTTTTTAATTGGTTTATGCGTGTAGTTCTTCGCATGGGATCGTACTATCTCAGAAACATTCATTTTACTCTCGTTATTATTAACCACTCCCACTAAAACCTCCAAAAATGAAGTAAGGTGTTCAAAGAATTTCCCGGACACGCTACATAAACTATAAAAGCCGTTAATAACTTAATTATTAGCGGTTTTTACGTTAAAATGGATTATTTTCAAAATAGCTTAAATTTCTGAAAATTCATCAAATAACTGAAAATCAATAAATTAAAGTGCTTTTGAGAGTTCTTTAAGACAAGTGTTACAAAATGCCTTCATCAGCAAAAGAATAGAATGATTTTTCAGAAATGTATCGGAAAAACCGGATCTGAAAAAAGGTTCGCTGGTAACTTTACCGAGTTCTGGCGTGATATAAAAAGTTTGATTTCATTAACTTTGTCTGATGGAAACAGGAATTCCCGGATTGAGTTGGGATGAGTTAAAACTAAAGGGTTTTAAAGTGCATGAGCTATCCGCGTCGATAGATGTACCGGTGAGGGCCGGCCGGCGTGATTTTTATAAAATGGGCCTGGTGAATGGTGAAATGACGATTGACTATGGTGGCCAACTAGTAGAAATCAAAGGAACTGTCCTCTTTTTTGTCAATCCAAAAGTTCCTCATTCCATTGTTCGCCGCGTTACCCGCACCAGTGGCTACGCGTCCATATTTACCGAAACATTCATGAACAGCCGGGAAATACAGGACTCGCCACTATTCAGTGTCGGAGATAATCCGGTCATCCCCCTCAATGATGAACAAGCCACGTTTATGCGCAGCATCTTCCGTAAAATGCTGACCGCCTACAACGGAGACTACCCTCATAAAGCCGATCTGATCAAAAGCTGTATTGCATTGGTCATTCACGAAGCCTTACGGATACAACCATCACAACAAACTGCGCCATTTAAAAATGGGGCGAGCCGTATCACGCACCTGTTTATGGACCTGCTGGAAAGGCAATTTCCAATCGAGCGCAGTAACGATCCGTTGCGGTTACGGACAGCGCAGGATTTTGCGGCCGGGCTTTCGGTACATGTAAATTATTTAAATCGCGCTGTAAAAGCAATAACGGGCAAACCTACCTCGGCACATATTGCCACACGTATCACGGCTGAAGCAAAAGCACTTTTAAAGCATACAGACTGGAGTGTAGCCGATATCGCTTATGCCTTAGGTTTTGAGTACCCGGCTTATTTCAATAACTACTTTAGGCGGATTACCGGAAGTACACCCAGTTCTTTTCGAAAGGTTTGAAAATCATAATTATTGGTTTGATTGTCATTAACAGAGCTCCTTTTTTAACCTGAACTTTGCTTTATGAAAATTTTAGTTACAGGAGCAACAGGAAAGGTTGGGAGCAGGTTTGTTCCCCATTTGATAGCGAAAGGTTATGACGTTACGATATTGGTAAGGGATGCAGCTAAAGCATTACCGGGAGCTAAAGTGGTAGTTGGCGATCTCTATGACCCAAACACTTTGCCACCTGCAGTAGCAGGTATAGACGCGGTGATTCACTTAGCCGCTTTATTCCGGACCTTTACAGATAACGAAGGCATCGTCAAGACCAATCATACTGGCACGGTCGCTTTAGCCCGGGCTGCAATAGCAGCAGGTGTTAAACGATTTGTTTTTGTAAGCACCGGCAATGTCTATAGTTCAGGTTATGACCATCCGGCCAAAGAAGACGATATCGTTGATATTAATGATCCCAGGGCTTATTCGTCCAGCAAGATAGCTGCAGAACAAGAATTGCTAAAGCTTGACCTGGATGTACGCGTACTGCGTTTAGGTTTTGTTTATGGAGATAATGACCCGCATATTGAAGAGATTATGCCGATATTGAAAAACTGGAAACGCCACCCCGGTTCGAGGATGCACATGGTGCATCACCTGGATGTAGCGCAAGGGTTATTCTTATTATTGAAACAGGAGGGACTTAAAGGCGAAATCTTTA
The DNA here is from genome assembly GCA_965650095.1 of uncultured Pedobacter sp. Classification (GTDB taxonomy): domain Bacteria; phylum Bacteroidota; class Bacteroidia; order Sphingobacteriales; family Sphingobacteriaceae; genus Pedobacter. Next base: position 2,304 of record CBFGNP010000046.1, read on the forward strand.
ATATTGCGGACGATGCCCCGATCACTTTATATGAGTTAGCAGATTCTGTAGGAAAGGCCACCGAGATATTTGACGGAAACGCTGGCTCGCTCGCCGATCCGTTTGAGGGCGTTATGGACGTTTCGAAACTGCGAAAAATTGGTTTCAGGCCACTAGTGCCCAGCTATTATACAGCCAGAGAGCTGGATATTTTATAAACGCGCGCTTGATCAGGAAGTTGAAATTTTCGTTTGCTGACGATACTATTCCTTGTCATTGAATGATAACCGCAAGGCTAATCCCTGGGGGCCTAACCCAATGCCTTTTGAACAGTTGGAATCATTATTCAGCGGACTCGAATATACGAAGATCAGAAAAATTGCTGAGCGCCCTTCGGCGTATTCGGGTATGATGTACTCTACCCTAATTGAAGGAATGCCTGAACTCCATTGGCGAAAGGCTGGTCTTAGTTTTGAACAGCTTGCTGAAAGACTGTAAGTGTTCAAATCCGAGTTGATAAGCGATCTCGCTGACGGAGAGATTGGTGGTCGACAGCTTTTCTTTCGCCAATTCGATCAGCTTACTATGCAGATGTTGCTGGGTATTTTGTCCTGTAAGGGATTTAAGCAGCCCGCTCAAGTAGCCCGGTGAAATGTTTAAGGTTTCAGCGATATGAACCACGCTGGGCAGGCCCTGTACAGCTAAAGCCCCACTGCTGAAGTATTTGGAAAGATAATCTTCCAGGCGTGTCAGGATTTCATGGCTGGCAATCTTGCGGGTAATGAACTGGCGCTGGTAAAACCTTTCGGAATAGGTCAGCAAGAGTTCCACCTGCGCGATGATCACATCCTGGCTAAACCTGTCGATATTGGCATTGTACTCAAGTTCTATATTGTGTGCAATGGCCGTAAGCATAGTTTCCTCTTTATCTGAAAGGTAAAGCGCCTCGTAAACAGAGTAATTGAAAAATTCGTATTGTTTAATAGTTTTGGCCAGTGAGGTGTTCCATAAAAAATCCGGGTGGATCAGCATCATCCAGCCTTCGGGCCGTTTCGCTGCAGTCATATCGATGGCATCGATGCCGAATAGTTGTCCGGGCGACATGAAGAACAATACCCCTTCGTCAAAGTCGCTCGCCTGTTGCCCGTATTTGAATTTGGCGCGATGCATTTTTTTAAGCGAGATCGAATAAAAGTCGGAGACCAAACTGAAAGGAATCTCAGCGATAGGTAACTGAATGTCATCCATATGCACTAGGCTGATCAACGGGTGTGCCGGGTTGGGCAGGCCTGCGGCCCGGTGATATTCGGTGATGGTATGGAAACGGAATAGCTGGTGCTTATTCATAACACAAGATACTTATTTTTGATGATAGACTGCTGCAAACTCTTGAGCGAAATCAGCCAGTTTAACTTTGCCCATTTTGGGTTTATTTTGATGAAGTTTTCCAGCGTTTTGCCGCTATGCATTACCGCCTGCATTTCTACTAATACCTCCGCCAGTTTTCCAGGTAACTTAGCCATCTTCAATCCCCGCAACATTTCCTTATCCGAGAGCAGCACCCATTTCAGCCAGGGCTTGCCTATGGCAGTACCGATAATTTTGGCGGCTTCGTTACAGGTCATTTCCTCGATGCCTATGTAACGAATGGTTTTCTCTTTGGGTTGCAACAGCAGTTCCTCGGCTACCGCATCAGCGATGTCTTTTGGCGATACGAAAACGATCTGGTCATCTCCGCCATAGTTTCCCACCAGCAGGCCTGTCTTACCGGTTAGCAATGCCCAAAGGCCGGAGTATCTCAAAGTAAGGAATTTGCCGATAAAGCCCTTGCCTTTTATCAGGTCCATGGATTGGTGGAAATTGGTATAGAACGCACCGGGCCGCATAATGGTGATAGAGGCGTCGAGATCATCGAAAACATGCTCTACATTTTCGCCTTTGACCAGGTCAGCCGCCCAACCGCTCATCACCACGATCCGTTTAATACCAGCTTCCTTTAAGGCAGCTGCATAGTTCTGCGCCATCCGGTGCATATAGGCTCCCAGATCCGGCTCTGTAAAACTCAGCGGGATCATCGCATAAACTGCGTCTGCGCTTTTGAAAGTATTCGTCAAAAAATCGACATCGGCTATCGAACCGATTGCCGCGTCCGCGCCCAAAGCTTCAATCGCGGTTTGTTTTTTAGCATCGCTGCTGACCACAGTTACCTGATGTCCCTGAGCAATTAAGGTTGTCGTCAGCGGCAGGCTGATATTCCCTAAGGAACCCGTTACAATGATCTTCATTTTATTGAGTGTAAATGCCGTTTTTAATATCCGTAAGTAGGCCCGGATGCGTAGGGTGCCAGTTCAAAGTTTTCTGTGTCCACTTGCTCGAACAGGGACAGTCGATGGCGGCCATCTGTGCAAACCAGCCAAAATGCTCGGCCGCTGCTTCTGGCACAATTGATCTTACAGGGAGATTCAATTGGTTGCCAATAGCTTCGGCAATAGACCTGGCGGTGATCGCCTCTTCTGCCGAAGCATGATAGCGCGCACCTGGTGTGGGATTTTCTAAAGCCAAACGGAATAGATGCGCTGCATCCAAACGATGTACTGCATTCCAGCGATTCAAACCTTCCCCAATATAAGCCGAAAAGCCTTTTTCGCGGGCAATATTAACCAGTATCGGCACAAAACCATGCCAATCCCCATCACCATGTACCGACGGTGACAAACGCACTGACGCGGCATCTACCGAATCTCCCGCTTGCTCCGATGCTCGCGGCCATGCCGGGTTAATTGTTTGCTTAATAGCTTCGGTAGCAAGTTGGCCCGGGCTAACCAGCGCCGTACCGGAGGTTACAATAAACGGGTGGTTAGAACCAGCCAGTACTTCGCCAATGGTTTCAATGGCGATTTTATCTACCTGGCAAACTTCAGCAAAGCGGGTGAAATCATGGATGAATCCGACATGGATCACGCCATCTGATTGAATTGCGCCGCTGCGCAAACTGTCCAGGTCTTCCAAGTCACCCCGAAGAACTTCCACACCCGCATCGATTAGCTTTTGAGCTGATGCATCCGAACGGGCCAGTCCCAATACTTGGTGACCGGCATTTATTAATTCCTGCACTATGGCAGTACCAATGAAGCCTGTGGCTCCGGTGACAAATACGCGCATAATTAACTTTCTTTTATTATTACAAAGATGGGCTGCTTTGGTCAATAGGATTTATCCAAATCTACGTTTGGTTTAGCCGAATCCACAAAAAGCAGGTAATATCCAGAGTCAAGTATAGTGAACTCCAAATGACCATCTTGGGAACAACATGGGAGTTTATTTCATGAAGATTATTAAGAGAACCCTCAGAAAAATCTGAAGGTTTTTTTGTCTACTATGAGGAGCCGACTATAATTTGGCAGGTGTTTAAGGACATCGACAGAAGGTGTAGGCTAAAAGGATTGTTTTTGGGATTACAGCTTTGGGAGACTTTCTAACCTGGACTGGCGATGCTATACGTGCAGTCTACTTCAAAAACGGTAACGATTCTATTATAGAAAGCGGGGACGATATGGAGTGGTTTTTCGATATGGATTTAGCAGATGACGGTTTTTTAAGGGATAATTTAAATGATGGAAATTACCTCGCGGCAAAGAAAAAATTAGGAGAACCGAATGACGAGGAATGTTATGGATATGTCCCGCTGCTAGGATTAGGTGGCGCAGAAAAGGCGGATAATCTTCAGAAGGTAAAAATAGAGGAACATATTGGTCTTGTACAGGGAAGAAAATTGGGCGAACACCATACGCATCTCTTCGACATTATATTGTAAGAGAATAGAAAAATTAGCCCCTAACCGATGATATTACGATGAGTCGGTAAACAGAAAAATAGATTTTGTACTTGGCGGGTTTAGTAAAAAAGAAACCAAACAAGTTCGTTTTTATCTTGTTCGGAACAAATTAATCCTACGGGATAGTGTCGTAAAGACGGATGTTAACCCTGCCCTCGAATACCAGGAGGTCATACTGCCGTTTGATAAAATGAGCATTACAGATCAGGTGATTGTAAAGGTAAGTAACCGTTATTTTTTGCTCACTGGACTGAGTTATAGGGCAAAATATAATTACGGTATGTTTGGGCCTGTTGGCGACTGTGGGTGCGCCTTAGATGGATTCGAAAAGATTAATGGGGCGGGGGCTGGATCCGGCTGGTTGATAAAAAAGTATGGACTATTAAATTACCCATTACAATAAAACCAGGTAAATATTCCGAGATAACGACATTATCCTTTAGATAACCCTGTATGACATACTATCATTATTTTTACTCTAAATATCAAAGACTTTAAAAAAAGTAAGCTTGCTGGGAAGGATCCGCAAAGGCTCCGTTATACTGCGCTGACCGGCGATCTGCCGGATCATACGGAATTGGTTTAAAGATTCGTCCTTCATCACCTGGCATGATCCTGAGTTTAATGATGCAGGTGTGTTATGCTTTGTTATGGCGAAGAACCAACCCGCTGATTGTTATTCCTATTAAAGATAATAAGATTGCCAAAATTGCACCGGCCTTGCCACTACCTGACCCAAAGACCGCTCCTGCAACAGTGGCAAAATGTACGATGCTAAAAATAATAGCCAAACCGCCAAGCATTAAAGCATTTTTTGCTTTTTTATATGAAGCACTTTTTCGCGCTTTAATTGCAAACACAATACTGGCAATAGCTAAAGCCATTTCCAATAATCCTATCAATCTTGCTGTAGTTACCCCACTTACATAACCGCCTTCATTAAAGAGTTTTGATTCTTTAGTGTCGGTAATTTCGGTTTTATTTTCCGACTGAGTTGATTGCGAAAACAAATTTTCGCACGGTAAAAATGTCATCCAAATGATGAAAAGGGTTGAAATATATTTATTCATAATGATTCTGTTTTTGATAACAAAGTTATTGTTCTGAGCAAAACCGGGCTTGTAAAAAAACGACATTTTACTGTGATAAGCTAAATGTGCCCCTGTCTGTTGCAATCAAAGTTTCTGGGTTAAAGTATTCTTTCGGGTTAAAGCCCGAAAACTGCTTAAAATCGTGGCTGAAATGCGATTCGTCATAATAGCCGAACTCAAAAGCGATTTCAGCTAAATGTTTATTCTCAAATGGTTTGTTGAGAAGGGAATTAAACCGCGCAATGCATAAAAATCGTTTTGGACTAAAGCCTGAAAATTCTTTAAACCTTCTTTCGAATTGCCTCACAGATAAAAAGTTGTTTGAAGCCAGTTCCCTTACCAAAACAGCTTGATAAGCATTTGAAATCGTTTTGATAGATGAACATAAATTAGAAAGTTCTGCTCTCACATTTTTTAATCGAGCTTCTAAAAAATCGAACACCATTTTAATCCTTTGATCATTGTCTAATGCCAGCATTATTTTTTCTTCCAGCATTTCTCCCTCTTTGCCGCAAAGCGTTTTAATGTCAACAGACTGATTGGTAACTTCGTTTGCTGGCACCTGAAACAATTGTGTAAGGGCGTAAGGGTATAAATAAAATCCTAAAACACCGAAATCTGTGTTTGATGTAACTCTGCTGATAGATTGCGTCTGCCCGTAAATTCCGGTGATTAGGTTTTTTTCGGTATCAAATGTTGACTTGTATTTGAATTGACCTTTATAGCAGAAGATAACCTCGGGGCAGTGGTGTGCAAATGCATGATGAATAAATGGCTGTTCTTTGGAAGCGTTGTATTCTAAAAACCAAAAGAACCGAATATAATCAGCAAGATGTTGTGGGGGTTGTATGATTCTAAAGTCCATTTCTTTCGTTTTGAAGTAATCGCTTTGCTATCTGCTTAGATTAACCGTATTATTGGCTACAGTGTCGTCTTATCATTCCCGCTAACGTTTTGGCGCCTGGCGTAGTGGCGGTATTTTAGCACTGCCGTTGATATGAAGAACCACAGTTCAGATTCAGCAATAATGTTCATACGAAGCACTTCACCCTCCATTACACCAAACCCTTGTTAGTGGTTCGGGCAGTTCGTCAGACCTGCTGTTTCAAAGTTAGCAAAACATTCTTTGGTTCTACACGTTTTTTGCAGTCGCCACCTTCGCTGTCCGCAAATAGAATTTTCTTGTTTTGTCCGATTACAAAAACCGCAGGTATTGGTACTTCGCTTGTTTCGTCATTGTTGTATTCGATTAAATTAACGCCAGCATTTTCCAACGCTTTTTTTGAGTTTCCCTCGTATTTCAAAATGCATGTGTATTTCTCAAACACGAAAAATATTAGTGCCTGAACCAAGGATTTTTGACAATAGTTGATATATTATTTGGGTCTTGATATTTTTTTTGATTTTTCACTAACGTTAAATCTTTATTTAAAGAGGCTAATTTCACTAAATCTTCATTGATTTGGTTCGACTTTAGCACTGTTCGGGCTACGAAGAGGTGGTATCATTGAGGCCACTGTGAGTGGACATGATATACTTAAAGGCCTTTAAAAAGAAAAAGGATAGGTTTCCGGGATTTGGCTGACATCCGGTCTGATATGCAGGGGGTGAAGCGCCGAGCTCTCATCAATATAAATAAATGCATCATACCTGGAACTGAGCACCGAAGACACATAGTTCCGGTTCCTTTCCACTGCCGGCTCATAAACAACACCAATAGCCCGGTGCAGGCGAATAGTATCAAAACGCTGTGTTTTTGTTCTGTCGAATATTAAAAGTCTATCTTCTGCCGACTCCTGATGTAAAAGATCCTCTACACTGGTTTTATGCGCAGGTGGAACAGTCATTATTTCCATCTCTGCTCCCCATTTCTTTCCTGCTACCACGGTTCCCCTGTGTGAACCAAAGCCTACAATGACCACGTCTTTAAGCCCCACTTCTTCACGGATCAACTGGCCTAGATTGATCATCCCGGCAGCATGCATGTCCGTATACCGGGCGTCACCAATATGTGAATTGTGTTCCCATACAATTGATTTTGCCTCATTGCCATAAAACTTACGCAGTCTGAAAAGGGTTTCAACCATATGGGTATCCCGCAGGTTCCAGGTATTGTCACTGAATCCGGTCATGTTTCTGTAGTACTCCTCGGCATTTACCGCTATGTGGGCATTTTGTTCCGTATTCAGAGCTGTTTCCTGATCATGATCATAACCCGCTGCATTTTTGCGGATTTCAGTAAGCATGCTAACCAGGACCTCACGACAGGAATCCGGGAGGAATCGTTGTTCCCTGGCATATTTATATTCATCCCTGCCATAAGGTTCAAAGCATAAGATTGCTCTTTTAGCAATCCTGGCTGCGAGTGGATCGGTCCGCTCCAGATAATCGGTCACCGCATCCATCGATTCCCATAGACTGTATACATCTAATCCGTAAAAACCAACCCTATGATTTGGTTCTATACCAGTATTATAAGCCTTCAGCCAACTGATTAAAGCAGCCACCTCCCAGTTTGCCCACATCCATGTTGGCCATCTTCTAAAGTCACGCAATACCTCTTCAGGCTTCTTATCTGCTGATTCATAACCCTTAACATAGCGGTTTACTTTGTAACAATCCGGCCAGTCGCCCTCTACCGCAATAAAATTAAAGCCCTTTTCTTCGATCAACCGCTTGGATATGGCTGTTCGCCAGGTATAAAATTCATGTGTGCCATGCGAAGCCTCGCCCAACAGTACACAATGCGCATCAGCAATCCGATCCAGTAATGCATCAAGACTCTTCGTTTCTTGTAACGGATAGGTTTGCTCCTGTTTAATATAAGGTTTCATTTCTTTTAATTTTATAATGAGCAGTGTATTTTTGATCTAAACTCCATGGGCCTAAACCAAATAGCTAAAAACAAGATCCAACCCAGTGATGCGATCGGGTTCATAATCATTTTTTCATGGATGGTAAATGCTATGTATCTTCTTTAAAAAGTAATAAAGGCAAATGGCTATGATAAGCCAGTTTTTCGCTCATACTGCGGTGAAAAATGCTTTCAAAAAAAGCATACTGTTTAGGAACGGTAATAACCAGTTCGGCTCGTTGCTGACCAGCAAATTCCATAATTCCCTGTGCAGTATCTTCATGATCGATGTAATGGATCTCCGGCTCATGATCATCCCAAAGCTCATGCAAACGAGTCATCTCCTTAAAGGTCTCAGGATTGAAATGTTTGTTCCGGTTATCAACGTTAAGAATCATCAGCCTGGCCCCCAAAGACTTTACAAATGTTTTTATCGCAAGTACAGGTGTCGACTCAAAAACCCGCTTCAGGTCACAGGCAAAAATAATGGTTTTTATAGGATGAAAGGTAGCTCCAGATGGAACAATGAGTAAAGGGGCCGAACAGTCTTTGGCCAGGCTAATGGTATTACTGCCTACAAGTATCCTTTCAAGATTGCTTCTACCGGTAATGCCTGTTACCACAAGCCCGATATGTCGCTGCGCAACAAGCGCATTTACCGCATTGATCAGGTTCCGCTCATCTGTACGGATCTCTATTTTTGCTTGCTCAGGTATCCGATCTTCCAAATTGCTTTTCAGCTCGTTCATCATTTCCAGACTTTTTTCTGGTGATTCAGTAGATCCTCCGGAAACCGGTGCAAATCCAGTGGATGGTACTGCTATCGGTTCATATGAATGGTAAAGAATCAGGTTTTCGGTATGCAATTGGCTGGCCAATGCGGCCGCGTACTTCGCCGCATTCGTTGCCGAATCGGAAAAATCAGTCAGCAGCAGCATGGTGTTGATCTCGTATATTTCGGTTAGCTGTTCTTCTATTGCCCGTTCCAGTTGCTCAAAATCATGGTCAGAAAAATTTCTGGAACCGCGTACAGCAACTATCCACTGGCCTCTGACTGAACGTTCCAGCAAAATCGGGTCCGATTCCTGGGTCACCAGTTCTACCTTATATTTCTGGTGATGATCATGTTCGGTAACGATGGCATTCAGGTCCAGGCTGCCTGCTCTGAACTTTACAGAAAATGTTTCCATGATAACTCCTTTTTGTTTCAGTGCATCAATTCAGGAGCGGATCAGATAATTTATAAGAACAATCCCTATTAGGATTGTTTCAAAAAATAAACAAAAAAATTATCCGATTGTTTTTACTTCCACTGGATAAACATTTATTCAATAACCTTTAAACAATCACATTTTGAATAAACCACATCTGTTATTTAAATAGAATCATTCATAAAAAACAAAATTTTATATTATGGGATACAACGACTGGAAATCCTGTATTGACGCATGTTTAGAATGTGCGGCAATATGTAACTACTGTGCAAACGCCTGCACAAAAGAAGAAGACATTGAAATGATGGCCGAATGCATCCGTCTTGATATGGAGTGTTCGGCCATTTGCTATTCTGCAGCGCAACTGATGAGCCTGGACAGTAGCAGATCAAAACAACTATGTGAAATTTGCGCCGAATTATGTGACGGATGCGGTATGGAATGCGGAAAACACAATAATGCTCATTGTGAAAAATGTGCCGAAGCCTGTCTGCATTGTGCCCAGGAATGCCGTAAAATGGCCTCTTCAGTCTAAAAAGCAAAGCCATACTCTCTAAATATAGGGCTAGCTGCATGGATTATGATCAACTTTCATCTAAATGTTATCGAAAATTTTACATAATTACGTTATCTCTTTAAATAGGATTTTGGCCGACAAATTATTGGCATGAATGACTGCTGGCATCAATTTCTGGCATACTTTCTCCTATTATTTGGTTTTTTCAAT
>CBFGNP010000047.1:0-11968 GCA_965650095.1 uncultured Pedobacter sp.
TTTAAGGTCGAAATACTGACTGCCGGCATGTTGCCACTCTGCACGCCCTGTTAAAGTAAGTTTCTGTACTTCAATTATTTCGTAGCTATATTGTAAAGCAAACATAGCAGTAAGATCTGGTGTAAATACCTGCCGGTTGCCGGCAAGATCCAATACCTGTCCGTTATCGGCCAGTTTCAGCGTTGAATATTTGGCATCTGTATAACCCAGACTCGCATCTAGTCCGAGGCCTTTTATAGGATTAGCAGATAATTCAGCTTCTATCCCTTTGCTGTTCAGCTTGCCTGCATTTTGGGTCACCGTGATGGCTTCAGGCAATCTTAAGGTTGGGACCTGTGCATCCCTTAACAAGGTATAAAAAGCTGCCAGGTTGAGACGTAACCGGTCATCCAGAAAAGTCTTCTTGCTTCCAATCTCAAAATTGCTGCTGTATTCGGGCTTATAGCTAACAAAACGAAGCGATTCATCGGTGGTCTGATTGATACCACCTGCCCTGAAGCCACTGCTGTAACTGCTGTAAAGGTTATTGTCTGCTGACACTTGCCAGGCCAGGTTTATGGTTGGGGATAAGGCATGGTAATTTGCCCTACTTGCTTCATCTGGAAGCATAACAGCCGGTGGCTGCCCATCCATAAAAAACTCACTGAAGCCCTTTAGCTTCTTGTGTTCGTAATCATACCTTAATCCCAGAGCTGCTTTAAATGCAGGTGTGAATGCATAAGTAGCTTGTCCGTAGGCAGCCAGGCCCATGCTTTTGCCTGTACTGGTATTGATGCTTGTAAAATTAGACATTCCAGCACCCATCAGTTCCCCATCGGCGCCAGCATGTGTACCTTGTTTTACAGGGCTATACTGATAAAAACCGTATACACCAGTAGTCCAGCTTAATTTTGAATTTGCAGCAGCGGGTGAAGCGATTTTAAACTCTTGTGTAAACACCTGAACCTTGTTCCAGTCCCTTCCGTAATTGTTGACGATAGAAAAGCCATCCAAAGGAGAGAAATCTCCATCAACAGGGCTTTTATAATAGCGGTAATTAGACTGATAAGCGGTCTGCGAAGAAAAATTAATCCTTCTACCTGTGCGATTAATGCTTAGAGCGGCGTTAAACAGGTTATCTGACATTTGTCCGGTCGCATCCTGACTCACTTTGAAAGGATTTTCGAAAGCACCTGCTATCGTGCCTGTTAACGGAAAAGCACCATTGTTACGGTTGGCGTTATGTTTTACATTCAGTACCACCGACAGTTCATTACTAGCCAGGTATTTAAGAAAATAGTTACCCATCAAGCCCTTTTGCTGATCAAAATCTGTGTTGTCTAAGGTATTTTCATAGTATCCATTGAGTTTATTATACATACCTGCTGCACCAAAAAAAAGACGGTCTTTAATTAATGGGGTACGGATGGCGAGTGTATATCGCTGTTCGCCATAGCTCCCCAGGTCGATACCTGCAAATCCCCTGCCCTGATTGGTTGGTTGCCTGGTGATGATATTGATGACTCCTCCCATCGCATTGCGGCCGTATAAAGTGCCCTGCGGACCTCTAAGTACTTCTATCCGTTCTACATCCAGCAGTTGTGAAATATAGGTGTCCAGTCCAAATTGATTTACACCGTCGATATAGGTAGCTATTGAGGGATCATAGGAAGTATTAGCGATTCCCCTGATGGATACCACATTCCTGCCATCGCCGGGATTTCCGGCGCTAAGGTTAGGCACAATGTTTTTAATATCCTTTATATTGGTCATTCCCCGGGCTTGCACCTGGGCTGCAGTAAAGGCTGAGATACTTAAAGGAAGATTTTGAATGTTTTCTTCACGCTTTTGTGCAGTCACCGTTACCTCGTCAAGTTTAAGATGGTTTGAAGTAAGGCGGATGCTCAGGGTTTCATTTGAAGGGAGACTGAAAGGTCTGTTTATAGTCGCATAACCGATCGCAGTTATTTTTAGAATGAACTTACCTTCAGGCAGGTCGTTGAATTCGAAAGTTCCATTTTCATCAGCAATACTTATTCTGTTGGTATTCAGGATTTGCAGGGTAGCACCTGTTACAGGCAGGTTCCGGGTATCCAGAACCTGACCTGATATAGGATGATTATTTTGCCCTGCAGCCATAAATTGTATTCCTGTGCAGAAAGCTATAATTAAAATGATGGTCTTCATAATTTGCCTGCTGGCTTTTCTTATTTTTATTTTAATGAGTTGATGTATGCTGCAATTTTTAACCCGTCGGCCTTACTAACCTGTGGCATAGGTGGCATTTCTGTTGCATAGCCCGGCCAGTTTTCCGGCTTGGGATTGTGGATGAGCTGCAGGATCTTCTCGTTTGTGTATTTACGTTTGGCGACCTCTGTAAATGCAGGGCCGATCTGTTTCTTTACCGGGTTATGGCAGGCCAGGCAAGTATAATTGGTCAGTAATCCTTTTACTTCCGCATAGACAGGTGCTTTTGCTGTTGCTTTGGTTGCAGTAGTCATTTTTGCAGGAACGTTTTTTTTAGCGGTGGAAGCTGTTTTTTTTGCCGGTGCAGGGCTCACATTTGCCACAGGATCATTGGCGGAATTCCAGGTGCTGAGTTCATTTGCTGCCAACTTCTCTCCTGCGGGGATGTTGTTTAACGTATAGTAGGCTACCGGATGAACGACAGAATAAAAGTTTTGTTTTTCGCGGATGCCATTTACTTTAATGGTGTGGATATAATACTGGCGCAAGTTGCTCAGCACTATTCTTGCTTTTAATCCATCAGCAGATAGCTTCACCCCCTTAATTTTCAAAGTTTCGGTATTGACCGGTGGCGAGCCATATACCGGATGATACTTATAGATAAAGCTTTCTACGCTGTAAGATGAAAGGTCCAGGGCCGATTTCTGATCAACCGGACTGGTAAATTCAATTTCAAAACCATCGGGCATTGCCCTTACCGCCTTCATTTCAAAAGGTACTTTGTTGTTGTATACCAGACGCTCAAGTCCTTCATTTGCATCCCCGGCGGAGCCCCATCCACGATTGGTCTCGCCAACAAAGAGAGAGCCATCCTGTGCCCAGGACATTCTCAGTACTCCGGAGCGGAAGCCACTTCTGAAGAGAAATGCGGCGCCTTGTTCTTCACCATTCACTTTTTCCATGAATACCCTGGATATGATACTCATGCCCTGATCGCCAATTAAAAGCTGCCCTTCGAAGGGACCAAAATTGCCTTTAGGGATTTTTACAGGTTCAGAGGACGAAATGCCAAGGATGCCGTAAGGCAGCCATACCGAAGGTAAACGAAGCTCAGGGAATTCTTTTTTCATGTCGAACAACGTTTTAAAGTTCTCGTTCACCCTGTTCTCAGGTTTGATGGGATTACCTTTATCGTCACTTATCCTTCTCTCATCCATTTTAGAATAGAAATATTCAGAACTTAATTTCACAGGGGAATCCGATCTTTTTGTCCAGATCAAACTGGCGGGATGGCCCATAAAATCACCTTCATTTACTTTCCATATCCCACCGGAGCCTACCCAGTCGCCCTGATTCTCAGTATAATAAAACTGACCATCAATTACGTTTAAACCTGCCGGAGAGCGCATCCCCGCGGCCCAGGGTTTCATTTTTCCATCTTCAGTGATGTTCATCGACCAGCCACGCATGGGCACTCTGCTTTCTGCACGCCACCATTCGCGATTACCAAAGGCAACATTGGCGGTGACGAAGAAAGAGCCGTCCGGTGCTATTTTAGGGCCAAAGCTATACTCGTGGTAATGGCCGCTCAATGGCCAGGCATATATGGTTTCATACACATCGGCCTTGCCGTCCATATTTTTGTCTGACAACTTAGTCAGCTCGCCTCTTTGCGCAACATAAAAGGCTCCGTCTTTATAAGCTATACCTAATATTTCGTGCAGGCCTGTGGCAAATTTGCGAAAATAGGGGCTGTTGCTTGTGGGATTCTCTACGACGAACACATCTCCTCTTCGGGTGGATATGCCGAGATCGCCGTTTGGTAAAGTCACCAGTCCGCCTACCTCTAATATGGGGCCTTCAGGTACCCTAACCTTCATGATCTTAAAAAAGTCTTCTTCTTTTGGTGTTTCCTGAGCCCATGTAGTCGTATAACTTAAGCTCAAAGCCAGCATTGCCAGCATTTTAAAAGTATTGTTCATGTTGTGCTAACCTGGATTAAAATAGAATGGAATAAGATAATTTGTCACGCAGAAGAACGATCATCTCTTTTCTGCCATTGTTGTCCCTGATTACAGGCTTGTCCTGCATTTGGTCAAATTTCAGATAAAAAGATTGCCCGTCTACCAAATAAGTGTCTTTTTCTATTTCCTGTATATCAGTGCCATTAGCCAGTAACAGATAAAGATTTTCTACAGGTTTATTCGTGCTGATCTCCCTGCTCAACCCCCTTCCGTTCTCCAGGGCTTTAAGCGCATCGGTTACCTGTGTTCCATAAGTATTGTATTTGAATTCAGGCCTATCCTGGCTGTCCATCACATAGCCTTTTGGGCGATAACCGCTGCCTGTAGTATCCACAGGCCAGGCACTTTGCGCTGTGGTCAGTTGTGCCAGTGCCGGGATAAGGGTTCTGGCAAAAGTGGTAACCGCTCCACGGGCCCTGGATGTTCCATTGCCCCTGCCGTCCCACATAGGAGTAGCGTCTACGAATTCGCCATGCCATGCATGCAAAAGCAAACCATTGTCCAGATCGTAGCTGTAATGTACTTGTGCTGCACTACCAACTGAAATGGCATGTACCGCCCGCTGATTGGGTGCAAAGTCTACAAAACTGCGGATCATGGTATTGGCCGGAGCGTCGATATAGATCGGGTCCGCCCCACCTCCATTTTTTTTGCTACCGTTCAACTGGTCGTCGGATAATTCTGTAATCGTGATATTTTTAAAGGCTACAGCACCATGGTCACCTTGTATGCGCAAAGGCCCCAGCGCTTTTTCTTTATCGCTGGCACCTCTTGTTGGACCAAAAAGTTCCACATTGTCGTGGATCAGTACGCCATTAAGTTCAGCAGTCAGTATCCTTGCATTGGTTGTTTTATTTCCCGCGGCATCAAATTTCGGAGCTTGGAACGCAATTTTAAGGTGTTGCCATAATCCTGGGGCTTTGCTGGCGTTCTGGCGCGGTGCATACCCGCCAAAGCCTTTCTGTCCTTCAGGTTTGGTGTCGTCCCAGCGTTCGTAAATCCCGCCGTTATCTGCGGCGACCGGGTTTTTATTTCCCCAGGAATCGTAAAGTTGAATTTCATAATTGCCCTGCAGGTAGACTCCCGAATTTGAACCTTTGGCCATCAGGTAATCCAGCTCTAGGATGATGTTACCGTACAGTGCGTTTGTAAACAAATCTGAGCCCTGGTTTTTCTTTCCTGGATTGTTTACAAGGATGCCAGCACCTTCTAGTGTGGTCAATTCGTTTTCCTTACTTAGGTTGGCGGTAACGCCATTGGCGAGAGACCAGGTTTTTCCTGGGTCCTTAAAGGAAGAAAGATCATTGAGGGTAATGCCCGACTGGTTGGCTAGCTTTTGGGCGGAGACCAGTGTGATTCCAAACAACCAGAGTAAAGCAGTTGTTCCGAACGTTAAACAGTTTAATTTCATTGATTTTAATATTTGGTTTTTAAAGATTGATGAGTGACCATGAGTGCTTATTCAATTGTTTCTAAAAGCATGGAAACTCATGATGGTTCATATTGTGTGTTTGGTTAATTAAATAAATGTAGTAAAATCATCTACTTTCAAGAGATTTTTAGTGTAATGATTTTGTTCCACTTATAAACCTCCGCTTGCAGAATATGCCTCTGGTGTGTAATTAGCGTGGTTTTTTGATTAAAAAAATGTTGATAAATAATATTGTATATTTTACACTAACCAAAGCTTTTAAGTCCGGATTCTGCATTGGGCCTGTGAAAAAACTGCAGATAAATAAGGGCAAGAATGGTTATTCCTGTACAGCAATAAAAGGTAACGGGGATCATGCGAAGATCGTTGATAAACAGCCAGCCTGCCAGCAAAGCGCCAAGGCCGATCCCGGCCTCCAATGCGATGTACATGGTTGCCATGGCTTTTCCTCTTTGGCTTGGCTCGCTGAGGTCGACCGTCCATGCTGATGCAGTTGGCGACAACATACCGGTAGCAACACCATACAAGGCAGATGCAAGCATTAGGCTGACTGAGGAGCCGGCCAGTGCGATCCATAAAGTTGAAGCGGCTAAGGTTGCCAATGATATTTTTAAGATATGCGTTCTTCCGTAACGGTCCGACGCTTTTCCCGCAATGAAACGAATCAACAGAGAGCTAAGTGTGAAGACCATAAAGAAAAGGCCTTTGTTGCTGGTGCCAAGGTGGGCACTCCAGTCAGATATCACGGTAAGAATCGCGCCGTAACTGATATAGCTCATGAAGATGATCACTACTGCAGGGATTACACGCCATTCGATAATGTCTTTTCTATCGATCTTAAGGTGGACAAGCTTGAATTTCTCCTTTCCAGCTAACGTTTCTTTCATGTTGGCCAGGATGACAATGGACAACAATGCGAATAATGAGGAGCAATAAAATAGGATATTGATGCTGTAATGATCAGTTATGGTGCTCCCAATGGCCGGACCAATGGCCAGTCCGGTACTAAAGCAAACGCCGTGAACCCCCATGGCCTCTCCCCATTTTCCTGAGGGAACAAGATCAGCCACATAAGCAGCAGTAGCGGTAGGTTTAAACCCTGTAGAAAAGCCGTGGATCAACCTTAGGAAGAGAAAGCCCGCGACAGTCGTTAATAAAGGGTAAAGAAAGCCGCATGCAAAACACACCAGGGAGCCAACAGCCATAACGGGCACCCTGCCAATGGTGTCCGTTAATTTACCGCTGAATGGTCTGGATATTCCGGCTGTCAGTGTAAACAAGGCAATGATCAGCCCCTTATATTCGGCCCCTCCCATCCTTGTTAAGTAGGCAGGCAATTCGGGAATTAGCATATTAAAACTGGCAGAGAACAAAAAGGAGCTTAAACAAACAAGGCCGAATTGCAGCGTATATATAGAATTAGAAGATGGTTGCATTGAAAATGGTATCGGAAATATAAGACACAAAGGTAGGCAGATTTTAAAACACATCTTTATAATTTTTGTTAGCTCTCATAATTCAGTTTATCAAAATCAAGCGACTATGAAGAAAGAGAAAGAAGAAAAACTAAGACCTGAACAGGAACAGGATCAGCAACCAGGTATGGAGCATAAAATGAAACCCTTACCTGAGTTTAAGCCGAAGCAACCTGGATTGAAGCTGGAAGGTAAAGTGGCTTTGATCACTGGTGGGGACAGTGGCATCGGTCGTGCTGTAGCGCTTGCTTTTGCCCAGGAAGGCGCATCGGTGCTGATCAGCTATTTAAATGAGCATGCGGACGCCAGGAAAACAATTAAGGAGATTGAAAAGGCCGGTGGTAAGGCGATCAGTATGGCCGGAGATGTTTCGGAAGAAAAGCATTTTAAGGCCATAGTGGAAAAGGCGGTGGAGACTTTTGGCAGATTAGATGTGGTCGTGAATAATGCCGCTGTTCAATTTCCGCAGGAAAACCTGGAGGGGATTACTGCGGAGCAGCTGGAGCAAACATTCAGAACCAATATATTTGCTCATTTCTATATTACTAAAGCGGCGTTGAAGCATTTGAGAGCGGGAAGTAGCGTGATTTGTACGACTTCGGTGACGGCTTACCGGGGCAGCGATCATCTGATCGATTATGCTTCTACCAAAGCTGCAATAGTAGGTTTTGTCAGATCGTTGTCCACTTCTTTGGCAGAAAAGGGTATTAGGGTAAATGGAGTCGCACCTGGGCCGATATGGACGCCGCTGATCCCTGCAACTTTTCCGGCAGACCAGGTGGCTAAATTTGGCTCTGATGTACCCATGAAAAGAGCCGGAGAGCCCAATGAGGTGGCACCATGTTATGTGTTCCTGGCTTCAGATGATGCGAGTTACATGACAGGGCAGGTATTGCATCCGAATGGCGGGGAGATTATCAATGGTTAAAAAATTAGCCGTTCTCTTCAAGAGCTGCATTACTTCGCTGAAGAAGCGAAGAACGCTGAGGCTCTTTCTGAGAAGGCAAATTTTTGTTGAATAGCAGGGTGCGTATTCTGTAGGGGTTAACCTGGTATTTTTATTTGCTCAGGTTATTTAGTTATCGTTTAACTTCGTTTTTAGTAAAGACGGCGGCGATTTCACCAAGTTGCTTTTCACTAAGCCTGGAAGTCTTTTTTAAGGAAGTGATGAAATGTTGTACTTCTTCCGGATTTGCTGGGCATCCTACATTCTTACCTTTGGTGCTAAAAGGGCTGCCGGCTGGCCGGATTTGTGAATCTGCAACCAGATGTTGTTTTGCATCAAAAAATAACCATGTAGGTAAACCCTGGTCGGCATTGTAGTATTTTTTTAACAGATCGGCAGCGCCCGGGTTTTCCAGGTTTTCTTTCCCCTTACTTTCATAAACCACAAAATCAGCTAAGACATAGTTTTTGTCAAAATAAGGCTTAATGGCGGGATCGTTCAGGCTAGCTATCATTTTATGACACCAACCGCACCACGATGCATGGAATATGGCGAGGACTTGTTTTTTTTCTTTTGCAGCCTGCTTAACTGCTGTATTCAGTACTTCAGTTGCAGGTACAGGTGTTTGCTGTAACGGAGCGGGAGTGTTTTGTGCAGTTGCGAATTGAATCGTTAAAGCAGTGCCAAAAATAAACAATAATGTTTTTAATTTCATGATGTAATAAGTTTATATAAAAGTATAAAAATAAGTCAGCTTGTTCCCTGGTATACATCCAATTAACCAATAGCTATCACAATTTTACACTTTTTCTGTTGGTTTGCACTACCCCTATTTAATGTACTGGTTACATGTAGGAATCTCTACCCTAAGAAAAAAAACTCAGATATATACCTATTTGGGCAAATTGAAGAATAGTGTTAAGGTTGGTTATTGTAAATGTACAGCTAAAATTAATTGCTTTTTTTTCTGATAATACTAATATTATTAGTATTATTGCGTTGTCAATTTACGATATAGGAATACGATTTTTAAGCTCAATATATGATACAGGTGCATGACATACTTTATGGAAATGTGGAATTACCGGCTATTTTTAATGATTTACTAAATACAGCTGCTTTGAAGCGCCTGGATGGCATACACCATAGTGGAGCTATATTTTTAGTGAATCCTGACCTCAGCCATTCCCGTCTGGAACATTCTATTGGTGTGATGTTGTTAATCAGAATGCTTGGTGGATCTGAGCTGGAGCAAATAGCAGGCTTACTGCATGATGTTTCGCATACTGCGTTTTCTCATGTCGGTGATTATGTATTTGAAAACAGCGAGGAAAATTATCATGAACTGGTTTATGCGGATATATTGCTGGCATCAGAGGTGCCTGCGGTGTTGCAGAAACATGGCTACCATGTTGATCAGGTGCTGAAAGGAAAGTTTGATATCCTTGAACAGCCATTGCCTGACCTTTGTGCTGATCGCCTGGATTATACCCTGCGGGATGCTATACATGGCGGCTTGATCACCCGTTATTCGGCAAGGCAATTTTTACAGTATATAACCCTTCACAAAGGACAAATTGTGGTTACGGACGAAGAAAAGGCCGATTGGATCAACGATACCTTTAAAAGATTGAACAGCGAAGTTTTTAATTTTCCGCTATATGTATATGCGAATTTTGAATTGACGGTAATTATACGTGATCTTTTAAATAGTGGCTTTTTGAAAGAGAGTGATCTGTTTAAGGATGACACCTTTTTGCTAAATAAGATCAGGAGCACAAATGCGGGTTATGAAGCAATAAAAGGCATAAAACTTCATAAAGGCTATGCAAGCTTTTTAAAAAAGGGCTCTGTTTTAAAAATTAAGCCGAGAAGATTAAAGGCATTTGCAGTGTAGCCGGTGCTGTTTAGTTAGTGGTTAAAGACGTTGTTTAAAAGCAAAAGTATAAGGGAAAAAAAATAGGATTGCTCAGAAGGGCGTTGGTCAGCTGTTGTAAAAAACATCTGGAGCTTTAGTGAAAACGGCTTATTTTAACTACATTAGTGTATTAAATACACCAACCAAACACTAAATGAGATCTCTTTTTATAATAACGCTTTCTGGGCTTACTGCACTCCTGCTGTTTTTATTTGGACAGGACAATTCCATAAAAAAGAATAAGGAGAATCCTTTGCTGACAGACCGTGCAAACTTTAAATTAACGATCGATACACCGGATCAGAGCAGGTTTGTTAAAGTAAACCTGGTACAGGGAAAATTTACTGAACCTACGGAAATGGCCATTTTGCCAAATCTCGACATTCTTGTTGCGCAACGAAGAGGTGAGATTATGATTTATAAAAATCAGTCCAAAACCTTGAAAACAGCTGTTAAACTGGATGTTTATTTCAAAGCCAGTGTGCCTGATGTTAATGCCGAAGAGGGTTTGCTGGGAATAGCTATTGATCCGGATTTTTCGATCAATCATTATATATATGCCTTTTACAGTCCAATAAAGACTTCCGTGAACCGTTTATCGAGGTTTAAACTGGTTAATGACCGGATAAGCCTTTCTTCGGAAAAGGTGGTTCTGGAATTTTATTCTCAAAGGCAGATCTGCTGCCATACGGGAGGTTCAATAGCTTTTGGGCCAGACGGCTTATTGTATGTATCTACAGGTGATAACTCCACTCCTTTTGATGTTCCGAAACAGCAGTTTGTAAACAAAGGTTATGCACCTCTGGATAACCGCCCCGGCTTGCACCAATATGATTCCCGGAGATCTGCCGGGAATACCAACGATCTGAGAGGTAAGATTTTAAGGGTAAAAGTGAACGCAGATGGCAGTTACAGCATTCCAGATGGAAATTTGTTCGCTAAAAATGACCCTAAAACCAAACCCGAGATCTATGTAATGGGTAGCAGAAATCCTTACCGGATCTCTGTAGATCAGAAGACAGGATTTTTATATTGGGGTGATGTTGGGCCTGATGCCAGCGCCGATAATGAGCTAAGAGGTCCCAGAGGCTATGATGAAATTAACCAGGCCCGTAAAGCAGGTTTTTTTGGGTGGCCATTTTTTATAGGGAACAACTACCCTTACAGGGCTTATGATTTTACCAATGGACAAAGTGCCGAGGTGTTTCGGGCAGATAGCCCTGTTAACAATTCGCCAAATAATACCGGACTTACACAATTGCCGGCCGCACAGCCTGCTTATATCTGGTATCCCTATGCGGCATCCAGTGAGTTTCCACAGGTTGGTGCCGGTGGCCGCACTGCCATGGCAGGACCCGTTTATCATCCGAAACCTGGTGTTACGCCCTATCCTGCTTATTATAATGGTAAGCTGATTATTTACGATTGGGTTAGAGGCTGGGTAAAAGCAGTTAGTATGTCGCCCGATGGAGCCTATCTGAATATGGAACCTTTTTTATCAGCGGTCCCTTTGTCTGCACCTGTGGATATGGAGTTGGGTCCAGATGGCAAATTATATATTCTGGAATACGGTAAAGGCTGGTTTACAAAAAACCCGGATGCGGGGATTGCCAGAGTTGACTATCTGAAAGGCAACAGGCCTCCACAGGTCAACCAACTGGAGGTTAAAAAGCCGAGCGGGCTGCTCCCATACAAACTTGTTGCTTCCGTAGATGTAAAAGATCCTGATGGAGATGCCCTAACTTATATCTGGAACCTGGGCAAAGGGCTTAAAAAAGCGACCATTTCGGCGGTGTTGAGCCATACATTTACCAAAGCTGGTGAATATCCTGTCAGTGTAAGAGTGGTGGATAAAAAAGGGGCTTCATCTGTCAGTAACGTAGTTACTGTTTTTGCGGGAAATGAACATCCGCGGGTCGAAATTAAGCTATCAGGTAATAAAAGCTTTTATTTTCCCTCTAAACCAGTGGCTTATAAGGTGCTGGTATCGGACAATGGAGCTCAGGT
>CBFGNP010000048.1:0-11840 GCA_965650095.1 uncultured Pedobacter sp.
AAATGGATATACTAAATTAATAATTATATATTTGCAACCTCAAAACTAACCTCCTCATTTTCTTATTCGGTGATTTAATGAATTGAAAATGGAAGAGTTATGATGATTTGATTGAATAGGTATTAGTAGCCTTACGCCGCTGGCAGAAGGCTTTTTAACTTTAAAGACAACCCAAATGCTGAATTTTGTTCTCTTTGGCCCACCGGGTGCAGGCAAAGGCACCCAATCTGAAAAATTGATTGAAACATATCAATTGATCCACATCTCAACAGGTGATCTCTTCAGGGCACACATTAAAAATCAATCGGCCCTGGGACAAAGGGTGAGTGCTTTGATTGCTGAAGGGCAATTGGTGCCTGACGAAATTACCATCGCTATGCTGGAAGAGGAAGTGGATAAAAACCCGCAGGCCAAAGGATTTATTTTTGATGGGTTTCCCCGTACAGTGCCACAGGCAGCGGCATTGGATGAATTTTTACAAAGTAAGGGAACCAGTATTGCAGGCGTAATTGCACTGGACGTAGATCAGGAAGAGCTGACGAAACGTATTGCACAGCGGCAGCTGGAAACCGGTCGGCTTGATGATCAGGCGGACAAACTTCAAAAACGTATTGAAGAATATTTTAGCAAAACCATACATGTTTTGCCTTATTACGAAGCACAAAACAAATTGAGCAAAGTAAATGGTATCGGTAAGATCGATGATATCTTTGCAAACTTATGTGCAGTGATCGATAAATACTAGTACAAAAACATTACTGATAGCGGGACAGATTGACTACTGCCCGCTATTGTTATTTATAAAAAACAGAGAAGATTATGTCACAAGGTTCCAATTTTGTAGATTATGTTAAAATATGCTGCCGTTCCGGTAAAGGAGGGGCAGGCTCTGCACACTTGCACCGTGATATAAGGACTTCTACAGGCGGTCCGGATGGTGGTGATGGTGGCCGTGGCGGTCACATTATCCTGAGGGGCAACTCCCAGTTCTGGACTTTACTGCATTTAAAATATCGCAAGCATATCATTGCGCCTGACGGTTTACCCGGTTCAAGCGGAACATCAACCGGAAAATCCGGTAAGGATGAGATTCTGGATGTTCCCCTGGGTACCATTGCCAAAGATGCAGAAACTGGGGAGGTGATCTTCGAGATCACAGCAGATGGGGAGACCAAAATCCTTACCCCGGGCGGGCGGGGTGGTTTAGGCAATTGGCATTTTAAAACACCAACCCTGCAAACCCCTCGTTTTGCGCAGCCAGGTGAAGCGGGAAGAGAAGAATGGGTTGTACTAGAGCTGAAGGTACTTGCTGATGTTGGTCTGGTTGGTTTTCCAAATGCGGGTAAATCCACTTTGTTATCTGTGCTTTCCGCTGCTAAACCTGAAATTGCCGATTACCCTTTTACCACCTTAGTGCCGAACCTCGGCATTGTGTCGTACCGCGATAGTAAATCTTTTGTGATGGCCGACATTCCGGGGATCATAGAAGGGGCTTCTAAAGGTAAAGGCCTTGGTTTTCGTTTCCTTCGCCATATTGAGCGTAATTCTGTATTGCTGTTTATGGTGCCCGCCGATACACACCGGAGCATAACAGAGGAGTACGAAATTTTAAAGTCCGAGCTGAAAGACTATAATTCAGAACTGATGCAAAAGCCGCACCTACTGGCCATTACCAAGTCGGACATGCTGGATGAAGAACTGATGGCCGAAATGAAAAAGGACCTGCCAAAAATTCCGGCAATTTTTATCTCATCGGTAGCACAGAAGGGATTGATCCAGTTAAAAGATATGCTTTGGGAGTCAATAAACGCCCGCTAGGATTCAACCATTAGCTATTCTGTGGAGCCGGTATCCAGGTAATTATAAAAAAAACGAAGAATGTCCAATAATATTTGGAGAAGGATTTTTATTAAAATGAATTTAGGCTAGAACGTAATCCTGCCAGTATAAATACTATTCGATATGGCTTTTCTATCGTCCGTTACAAAAGAGATATAAGTTTCTGCTTCTTCATCTTTTAACTGGTCATCTATAAAAAGAATTTCCTCCATCTTATCTCGTTGTACCCCGCTAATCAAATAAACGGCGATTTTCTTATCTGGAAAATAAGCCATGAGCATAGTTTTATCTTTCCGGTTTCCATCGGGATCATTTACATCGTAGCTCCAGCTGAATTTAATGCCATTTGCTACAGATACTACCTGCGGATTATTGGCTACTGATAAACTACCCTCAGTAAGTCTTACCGCAGTAAAATCAAGTATTTGAGCTGGATATTGCCCTGCAATGGCATTGCTTAAATTATAAGACTTTGCGGCATTATTAGGGTTAATATTTCTTTTCCTGGCTGACAGGGTAAAACCAACATTAATATAATTGGTGATGTATGTAAAAAAAGTAGTTAAAAACCGTAAGTTTTTGCTGAACGGCCAGTTGTTTTTCGGACCTGGGAATATTTGACTTATGTCTCGCTGCCCGAAGTACTTGGTTCCCGTTTAGGACATAGCCATATATTGGGCCAATTTTTCCACTGTATAGGCCTAACGGACCATCTTTTGAGATTGCCATAGTTTGTGTTTTAAAGGTTATTAATCAGCTGATTAAATCTAGCTAATTTTTTTCAGATCCGTTTGCTTCATCTCAAAGATATTACAGAAGTAATAAAGATGTTAAGTAGTATTTAAAAGACCCCAACTGGACGATCACTGAATAGCCACTGGACAACCACTGGAGAAGAACCCCTATATGATTAACTTGTAAGCGAATTTGGAAACGGATAAATTGAGGAAAGGGGCACACGCATTTGGGAATTGACGCGGAGAGGCAGCTTAAAAGAATAAAATCAATAAGAAAACTTCAGATTTTTAATTTTTTAATGGTTTCTTTGCTTATAGTTAGGCATTTGTATTGGGTTTATCGACCTGGATAAGCATTTTTTTGTTAAATGGAGATTGGGAAACTTTTAGAAGGTATTTTACCAGCAGCACGCATTAAAGTGCGGCTAATTGATCTGGTTGCTTATGCATCGGATGCAGGCTTTTATTATTTGCGGCCAAAGGCTGTGGTGCGGCCTGTGGCGGAGTCGGAAATTATTGCCTTGTTCAGGTTCTCTCATGAGCACCAGGTTCCTTTAACCTTCAGAACGGGAGGTACCAGTTTATCCGGTCAGTCCATTACAGATGGTATTCTTGTGGATCTGAGCCAGTATTGGAATAAAATCCTTATAGAGGAAAATGGTGAGCTGGTAAGGGTTCAGCCAGGCATTACCGGAAGCATGGTAAATGGCTACTTAAAACGATATAAAAGAAAGATCGGGCCGGATCCATCCAGTATTGATGCGGCCATGATGGGTGGGATCCTGTCTAACAATTCCAGCGGAATGTGCTGTGGGGTAAAATTCAATTCTTATCATACGACTAAACATATCCGCTTTATTTTACCTGATGGCAATACATTTACTACGGAAAATGCTGTTGACTATTCACGGTTTGAACAAGAGTGCGCCCACATTTACAATGCCATACAAGGCATGCAGGAACAGCTAAAAAGCAATACAGCACTTTATGGGCTGATCCGCAGGAAATACGAAACAAAAAATACGGTTGGCTATTCACTCAACGCGTTTATTGACCATCAGCATCCGCTGGATGTACTGGCGCACCTTTTGATAGGTGCAGAGGGCACACTTGGCTTTATTGCCGAAGCAGTAATGAAAACGGTGCCGGATTATCCTTATAAAACTACTGCCTTTTTATATTTTCCTGATATTTATGCCGCCTGCCAGGCCATCATACCCTTAACACTTTCTGGTGCAGAGGCAGTTGAACTGATGGACAGGGCTTCTTTAAGATCTATTGATAGCTTAAAGGGTGTGCCGGAAAGGTTAAAGACTTTGCCGGAAACCGCGGCTGCTTTGCTGGTGGAGTTTCAGGCGAATAGTCTGGAAGAACTCCATGCAAAAACAAACGTATTTCTTTCTTCTGCCCCTTCTTTATCTATGCTGGAGGCGCCATTGTTTACAGAGGATGTAAAAGAACAGGCCTTTTTCTGGAAATTGCGGAAAGGCATGTTCCCGGCTGTTGGCGCGGTAAGGGCCAGCGGCACTACGGTCATACTCGAAGATATTGCTTTTCCGGTAGCAAAGCTTGGGGACGCAATTCTAGATCTCCAACAGCTGTTTAAGAAATATGCCTATCATGAAGCGATCATTTTTGGCCATGCCAAGGATGGTAATATCCACTTTGTGGTCACACAGGCCTTTCATACTGCAGCCGAGATTGAGCGTTATGACTTGTTCATGCAGGACGTGGTAAAACTTGTGGTGGAGACTTATGACGGTACTTTAAAGGCAGAGCACGGAACGGGCAGAAATATGGCCCCTTTTATTGAAACGGAATGGGGTGGAGAGGCATACCAGATCATGAAGGCTTTAAAAGCAGTTATAGATCCGCAAAACCTGCTGAACCCCGGGGTGATCATCAATGAAAACAAAAAGGCACATATCGTTAATTTAAAGCCTTTGCCTTCAGTAGAACAGGAGGTTGACAAGTGTATTGAGTGTGGATACTGCGAACATAAATGTCCAAGCCGTAACATTACTACCACCCCGAGACAAAGAATTGTGGTGAGAAGGGAGCTGGCAAACTTAAAGGCAGCGGGAAATAAACGTGATTTCGATCAGCTGGTAAATGAATACCAATACGATGGCCTGGATACCTGTGCGGTGGATGGCTTGTGTGCCACGGCTTGTCCGGTTGACATCAATACCGGCGACCTGGTGAAACGCCTGAGAAGGGAAAGCCACAGTAAGACCGCGAACAGTCTGGCTTTAATGGTTGCCAAAAACTTTGGGACCACGGCCTTTGTGGTCGGTTCGGCTGTTAAGGTTGGAGCCGGTATAAACCGGATTTTCGGCGAATCGACGATGAGGAACATCACCGGCGGATTAAAGAAAATAATACCTGCAGTTCCTTTATGGAGTAATCAGCTGCAGGCTACTCAAGGGAAAATTAAAAGCAGCGGTGCCGGTTCGGTCGTGTATTTTCCTACCTGTATCAACAGAATGATGGGAGGAGCCAAAAACGGTAAGAAAAGTGTGCCGCAGACGTTCATGAGTGTTTCCGCTAAGGCCGGAATTGACGTCCTGATACCTGATGATATCAATAGTAGCTGCTGCGGACAATTGTTTTCTTCTAAAGGGTATAATGATGCTTATGTATATACTGCGAATGAGACGGTTAGCAAGCTATGGAACTGGACTTCCGGGGGGAAACTACCGGTTGTACTGGATGTTAGTTCCTGTACCTATACTTTGCAACATTGTCGTACGGTGCTCAGCGAAGAGAACAAGGCTCATTTTGATCAGATGAACATTATCGATAGCATAGATTATCTGTATGATCATGTACTGCCTGTTTTAAAACAGATACGTAAAAAAGACAGCATTGTACTGCACCCGGTTTGTACGCTGAAAAAGATGGGACTCGAAAGTAAGTTGTTTCAGATCGCAGAGCGTTTTGCACACAAAGTGGACGTTCCGTTGACTGCAGGATGCTGTGGCATGGCGGGCGATAGAGGATTTCTTTTTCCTGAACTTACTGCTGCCGCAACAGCACCTGAAGCCGGCGAAGTGAAAAGAAATGAATATGAGGGTTATTATTCTACTGCTAAAACCTGCGAAATGGCTATGTCTGACGCGGTGAGCAAAAATTATGAATCCATATTGTACCTGGCTGACGAATGCCTGTAGACTACTGATAAAAATAGATACGTACCTTTGACTTTATGCCTTATTTTAAAAAACTGCTTGACCTGCTTAAAAAGGAACGTTCAGCCGATCTACAAGCTTATATCAGACAGAAGGAAACACTTTCCGTTGCGGAACGCAGAGCAAATGGTTTAACTTGGTATCCTGTTGCGATCCGGGGATCGGAAATGAGTCGGGGAGATTATTTGACTGTTGAGGTAGAACGCACTACACATCAGGATCTACCGCATCAGCTCCGGTTCGGCATGCCTGCAGTCTTGTTTTCCAATCATGATCCAAAAAATGATAGGGTTGAAGGGCTGATCGCTTATCAGGGTGGCAATCGCTTAAAAATTACTTTACGCACAGATGAGCTGCCAGACTGGTCGCGAGATGGTAAATTAGGTGTTGACGTACTTTTTGATGATCACAGCTATGATGAAATGCAGGGTGCTGTTAAACGGGCATCACAGCGGAATGAACAGGCAGATGATCATCGGCTGATCAAAGTGTTAACGGGAACAGATACTCCTTCATTTGCAGATGATATCTTTCCCTATCCGATTGCACAATTGAATGAAGTACAGCAACTTGCTGTGAATCGGATTGTTGCTGCACAGCAACTGGCTATTGTTCATGGTCCCCCGGGTACAGGTAAAACAACTACCTTGGTTCAGGCGGTTAAGGCACTGATCAAGCAATACGGAAAACAAATTCTGGTGGTGGCGCCAAGCAATACCGCGGTTGACCTCCTGAGTGAAAGATTAGCTGATGAAGGTCTGAATGTTTTGCGTATTGGTAATCCGGCAAGGGTATCTGAAAAACTGTTCTCTTTAACGCTGGATAGCAAGATGGCCGGTCATTCCGCCATAAAGGAAGTTAAAGACTTGAAGAAGCAGGCTGCGGAGTATAAAAACATGGCCCACAAGTACAAAAGAAATTTTGGCAGGGCAGAAAAAGAGCAGCGTAAGGCACTGTTTGACGAGGCGCATAAGATCATGAAGTCTGTAGCCAGCACGGAACAGTATATCATGGAAGACCTGATCGAAAAAGCACAGATAGTTACAGCGACCTTAGTAGGTGCAAGTCATTATACGATTAAAGACCGGAACTTTGATACTGTCGTCATTGATGAGGCTGGACAGGCATTAGAACCTGCCTGCTGGATCCCAATATTGAAAGCTGAACGCGTTATTTTAGCGGGAGACCATTGTCAGTTGTCGCCCACTATAAAATCCAATGAGGCCGCCAGGGCGGGCTTAAGTACCACGCTATTGGAGAAATGTGTGGTGCTGCATCCACATGCGGTTGTCTTGCTCGAAGAACAATACAGAATGAATGCGCAGATCATGTGTTATTCGTCCGACGTATTTTATGGCGGAAAATTGAAAGCACATCAGTCCGTAGCCGGACATTTGTTGTTTCCGGAAGATACAGCCTTAAACTTTGTAGATACAGCTGGTTGTGGTTTTGAAGAACAAACAGAAGGTACAAGTACGTATAACAGGGAGGAAGCTGTATTTTTGCTAAAGCACCTCAGCCTGCTGATCCAAAAACTTGGGCCGGTTTATCCTATTGAAGCATTCCCGACAATAGCCATTATTTCTCCTTATAAGCAACAAATACAGGTATTAAAAGATCTGCTGCCTGACAGTCCGGATCTGCAACCCTATGCCGGAAAAATTTCGGTTAATACGATAGACAGTTTCCAGGGACAGGAAAGGGATATCGTTTATATCGGTATGACACGGAGTAATGCGGAAGGTGTGATCGGATTTTTATCTGATATCCGACGGATGAACGTGGCTATGACCAGGGCGAGAAAAAAACTTGTGGTTATTGGAGATAGCGCAACACTGTCACGACTGCCATTTTACGCAGATTTTATTGATTATGCAGAAAAATCCGGAGCCTACAAGAGTGCATGGGAATTTGCTGACCTGGATTAAGAAGTTCGATTTTCGTCGGACTGGTCACCACTTCCGTGTTTTTCAGAATAATCGCGGGCATGTTCGTCGGCCGCTTCATCGCCTTCATGTTCAGTCTCCAGGTTGTGGTCTAAACGGTCGTTCCAATTATCCAGACCGTCCGGGTGGCTATGTTTTTTTAACAAATTGTCATTTTCAGGATGGTTTTTAGCGGCTTTTTGCTTTTTTATTTCCATGGTTATTTCTTAGTGGTTTTCTCCTTAGTAGTTTTAACTTTTTTCGCATCCTTGGCCGAAGTTGCATTTTCAGGTTCTGCACCTTTTGGTTTTTTCTGTTCTTTTACTTCGGCTTTCTCTGTTTTTGATTTAGGCGTTTTCATGGTATGTTGATTTTAATGATTACCCTTATTAAACACCGACAATTAGGATAGGTTTGGTAAAAAAAAACTTTAAAATAGTCGGCTTTCTCTTCGGGATCAATGCCGCAATAATTTCGGCATAGTTTTTATCAAATCTACTGACGAGTTGAATTTGACCTGTTATAAAAATTATTATCTTTCGAAGCCTGCGGACAGCCCGTTGGTTTAAAGACTTACACAAAAAATACTTCATAATGAATAGATATTTAACCCTGGCCCTTGTATTTTTTAGTTCGATTGTTGTCGGACAGGAAAAATACTGGCAGCAACAGGTAAGTTACAAGATAGATGTAACGCTAAACGATCAGGAGAAATCATTAAAGGGTTTTGAATCGATCGTCTATAAGAACAATTCCCCTTCAAGCCTTGATTTTATCTGGTTTCATATCTGGCCAAATGCTTATAAGAACGAACAAACGGCCCTATTTCGTCAGCTAAAAAATGATACTGCCAGAGCTGGAAAACTGGATAAGTATACTTATGGGAGTATAGAAGGGTTGAATTTTAAAGTGAATGGCAAAGCCGCTACGACCGAAGCACATCCAAATCCCGAGTATATTGACGTGCTTAAGCTAAAGCTCTCCAAGCCATTAAAGCCCGGTGATTCGGTGACCATCACTACTGATTTTAAGGTAAAACTGCCGTCTTATTTTTCAAGATCGGGATTTGCCGATGGAGAATTTATGGTTTGCCAGTGGTACCCGAAGCCTGCGGTATTCGATAAAAATGGCTGGCACGAATTTCCGTACCTGGATATGGGGGAGTTTTACAGTGATTATGCGTCTTTTAACGTAAATATTACGGTACCTGCTGACTACGTAGTGGGGGCGACAGGTGTTTTGCAAAATGCGGATGAACTGTCGGCCTATAAGCGCATTGGTGCAAAGAATGCGGCCAACCGGAATGGCAAACCGGTATTATATGTCGCCCAAAATAAAAAGGGGGTTAAAAAGCTAAATTATAAGATGGCCAATGTGCCGGACTTTGCGTGGTTTGCTGATAAAGACTTTGTGGTTCAGTACGATACCCTAAAACTGGGGTCCGGAAAGGTGATAGATGCCTTTACCTATTACCATAATAAAGACAGCACGCTGTGGAATTATAGTGTGGATTACGCTAAGGATGCGGTTAAGCGCTATAGCAAATGGATAGGCGAATATGAATACCCGGTGGTACAGGTAGTGGAGGGACCTAAAAATAATTCGAGCGGGGGGATGGAGTATCCGACGATTACGCTGATTACCAGTCCGGATGCGAAAAAGGAATCCCTTGATGGGGTAATCGCTCACGAGGTGGGGCACAACTGGTTTATGAGTATGCTGGGCAGTAATGAGCGGCAGCATGCCTGGCAGGATGAAGGATTGAATACTTATTTTCAGTTCAGGTACGAAGCGGAAAAGTACAGATTGAACTCGATATTCGGAGATAAGATCCCTATTGAGGTTCAGGCTTTGCCGGTTAAGGAATTTTTAGGAGCCATTTATGGCGCTTTGAGTGGAATACCCATGCAGTCGGCCATTGATATCCCTTCTGATAAATTTACAACGTCGGACGAATACAGCACGGCTTCCTATTTAAAAACAGCGTTGTGGTTGTACATACTGGAAGATGGTGTGGGAAGAGAAAAGGTTGATGCTGCGTTTAAGCACTATTTTGATCTCTGGCATGACAAGCATCCCCAGCCACAAGATCTTAAAGCTGCGTTCGAGCAATCGATTGGTGTAAATCTGGACAAGTACTTTCAATTGCTCAGTAAAGAAGGTAAATTCGAGTAGGCGAAAAAACAAAGCAGTTTTTCAATTGTCTTAATTACATAGTTCAAATGGAAGAATACTATGGAAAAAATAATTCATGCATTATTTGACAATGAGGTGGAGGCATTTAAAGGATTGCAGGCCTTACAGCAACTTGACCTGATAAACGATCTGTCACTGGGCGAATCCTATTTGCTGAGTAAAGATGAGTTTGGGGAAACGGCGATCAAATCGGCTAAAGACAAGGCGGAAGGTTCAGGAGTAGTAGGAGGTGCCTTAGTTGGCGGGCTGGTAGGACTTTTGGCGGGGCCGCTTGGATTTATTGTTGGCGTAGCAGGAGGGATGATTGCCGGTTCAGCAGGTGAAACCCTAAGGGCTGAAGACAGATCTGATTATCTTGAGGTCGTGTCGGCCGGTATACCAGCTGGTAAAGCTTTACTCGTTGCTCATGTATGGGAAGACTGGCAAACCCCGGTTGATGCCTCACTTAATCCGCTTGCCATTGAGTTGAAGCGGTTTGAAGTAGCGGATAAGGTATTTGATGCGGGGTATCAGGCATCGCAGTATGAGACCTGGATCAATAAAGGATCTGCGACGGCAGAGGATCCGGAAAAACAACGGCGTCTGGAAAACCGGTTAAAAAGTCAGAAAAAACGGTTGTCTGAAGTTAAAAAAGAGGGTAACGTTTAAGTATAATATTATGACGGGGGAAACTACCGCTACATTAAAGAATATAGGTACTTTTGCGCGCATAGTTATACGAGCAAAATGAAATTAGCAATTAACGGTTTTGGAAGGATCGGGCGTGTTTTTTTACGTACGGCAATTGAACGAAATATCAATGTTGTGGCCATAAATGATCTTGGCGATCCAATTACTTTAGCTCACCTTTTTAAATACGATACCGTTCACCGGGGATTTAAAGGAGAAGTAGGGCATGAGGAAAATGCGCTGATCATCAATGGTAAAAAGATCCTGGTGTATAACAAGGCCAATCCTGAAGAATTACCATGGAAAGCCTTGGGTATTGACCTTGTTCTGGAATCTACAGGCAAATTTACCAGTCGTGCAGGTGCAGAGCTTCATCTGAAGGCGGGAGCGAAACAGGTATTGATATCTGCACCAGCTGCAGATAAGGATGTTCCCATGGTTGTGCTTGGGGTGAATGACGAACAGATAGATCTAAGCGCTGCGGTGCTTTCTAATGCGTCCTGTACCACCAATAACGTAGCGCCGATGGTAAAAATATTGGATGATAACTGGGGAATACTGGATGGCTACATTACTACGGTTCATTCAATGACCGGCGATCAGAGCCTGCATGATTCACCGCATAAGGACCTGAGAAGAGCAAGGGCTGCCTCTGCTTCCATTATTCCTACAAGTACAGGTGCTGCCAAAGCCATCACGAATATTTTTCCCCATCTTGAGGGTAAACTTGGTGGTGCCGGCATACGGGTGCCTGTGTTAAACGGATCGCTCACGGATTTTACCTGTATTTTGAAGTCGCCCACCACCAAGGAAAACATCAATGCGGCTTTCAAAAGGGCAGCAGAAAATGAAATGAGCCGGATCGTAGCCTATACAGAAGATCCTATTGTTTCTGTAGATATTTTAGATGATCCGCATTCCTGCATTTTTGACGCCCAGTTAACATCCATTGTAGGTGATCTGGTAAAAGTTGTCGGATGGTATGACAATGAGTCTGGTTATTCTGCCAGGCTGGTTGACCTCGTCCAGAAAATTGAGCAATATTATGACTAAATATATTACCACGGAAGAGACGCTTGATTTGAGGAACCGGGTACTAAGGAACAATGCAGGGCGGGGTAAATGTGTTTTTCCGACCGATGACACCGAAGGTAATTTTCATTTGGGCCATTTTGAGGGTGATGAGCTGGTTTCCATAGCCACTTTTTACCCGGAAGACTACATGGGAAGGTCTGGTGCTGGTTTTAGATTGCGTGGCATGGCCACAGATCCTGATTTTGCTG
>CBFGNP010000049.1:0-11785 GCA_965650095.1 uncultured Pedobacter sp.
CAAAAGACAGGAAAGATAAAGCTAAGCGCCACATCAACCGGCCTGAAGGAGGCCTCAGTGTTCATCACTGTGAAGGAATAGGATTAAGAAAAAAAAGATAGCGAATAAGGTCATGATTGACAAGATTAATTTAAAAGGAATAACATGGAACCACAGCCGGGGCTTCGTACCAATGGTAGCTACGGCACAGCGGTTCTCTGAATTGAACCCCTCGGTAGAAATTACCTGGGAAAAAAGAAGTTTACAGCAATTTGCTGATTTTTCCATACAGGAACTCGCAGCACGTTTTGACCTGCTGGTGATCGATCATCCATGGGCGGGTTTTGCGGCAAAAACAGCCTCGATTCTGCCTCTGGACAAATATCTTTCTAAGGCATATTTAGATGATCAGCGAGAAAATACGGTTGGTCATTCGTTTGAAAGCTATGCATATGATGGCCATCAATGGGCTTTGCCTATCGATGCGGCCACGCCTGTAGCTGCCAGCAGAGCTGATCTGTTGAGCACGCGTGGTTTTCAGTTGCCGGTAAATTTTACAGAACTGCTTCATCTGGCAGATAAAGGCCTGGTTGCTTTTGCTGGTATTCCGATTGATGTGCTAATGAATTTTTATACATTCTGCTGTTCGCTGGGCGAGGACCCTTGTCAGCTGGAAGAGCTTATCATCTCAAGAGAGACTGGTGTAACTGCACTTCAGATGTACCGTGAACTGGCTTCCAAAATTCATCCGGACAATTTCAAAAGAAACCCGATACAGGTATATGAGGCCATGACCTTAACTGACGACATCGCTTATTGTCCGTTTGCCTATGGTTATTCAAATTATTCGAGACCGGGCTATGCCGGAAAACTATTGCATTTTCATGATATGATCTCTTTAAACGGCGTATACAATCTGCGTAGTACATTGGGTGGCACTGGCCTAGCAGTATCTTCAGGTTCAGCACATATAGAAATGGCGGTAAAATATGCAGAATATGTAGCCTCAGCGACATGCCAGCAAACAGTTTTCTTTGAGAACGGCGGTCAGCCCGGCCATCTGAGTGCCTGGAAGGATGAACTGGTGAACGGCAGATCAAGTAATTTCTTTGCTGCTACCTTACCTGCACTACAACGCGCCTTCCTTCGTCCGCGTTACCACGGACATATGTTTTTCCAGGATCATGCAGGTGACATCGTTAGAGACTATCTGATGAATGGCGGTAACGAATTACAAGTGCTGGAAAAGATGAATAAGTTATATGTTGAATCGAGAAGCCTGGTATTATCATGAAAAGGCCACTTGATGGAATATTGGTGTTAGAGTTTTGCCAGTTCCTGGCAGGACCTTCGGCGGGTTTAAGACTCGCCGATCTTGGTGCACGTGTTATTAAAATCGAGCGCCCGGGAAAAGGGGATGCCTGCAGACAACTGGCCATCAAAAATCTGTTTATCGGCGAGGACAGTCTCCTCTTTCATACGATCAACAGGAATAAGGACTCTTATGCTGCAGATCTGAAGAATCCTGAGGACTTAAAGCTATTGAGTAAACTGATCGCCAAAGCGGATGTGATGACCCACAATTTCAGGCCTGGTGTAATGGAAAAGATCGGACTGGATTACCAGTCGGTACAAAATATTAATCCTAATATTATATACGCTGCGGTCACAGGATATGGAACTGAGGGACCATGGGCGGCGAAACCGGGTCAGGATCTGCTGGTACAGTCGGTTTCAGGCTTAACACATCTTTCCGGAAACAGTACCGATGGGCCTGTCCCTTTCGGATTATCGGTTACTGACATTATGTGTGGCAATCACCTCACACAGGGCATTATTGCCGCACTTTTGAAGCGTGCTAAAACCAATAAAA
Source organism: uncultured Pedobacter sp. (assembly GCA_965650095.1). Lineage (GTDB taxonomy): Bacteria > Bacteroidota > Bacteroidia > Sphingobacteriales > Sphingobacteriaceae > Pedobacter. The sequence goes on from CBFGNP010000049.1 coordinate 1,853, forward strand.
GTGTGCTTGTTGAAGTGAGTTTGCTCGAATCGGCGTTGGATGTGCAGTTTGAAGTGCTGACCACTTATCTGAATGATGGCGGACAGTTGCCACGCAGAAGCAAGGTAAATGGCAGCGGGCATGCTTATTTAAGTGCACCCTATGGTACCTATCAGACTAAAGATGGTTATCTGGCGCTGGCCATGGGCGACCTGACTAAGATCAGCCGGCTGATCGGCTGTGACATTTCAGAATTTTATACCGATGCCTCGGCCTCGTTTGAAAACAGGGATGAACTGTTATTATTGCTTGGGCAGACCTTCATCAGCAACACCAGTCAATATTGGTTAAATTTGCTGGAACCGGAGGATGTTTGGTGTGCCGCCGTGCTGAATTACACAGAAGCTACTGAGCTGGCCGTATTTAAAAATCAGCAGATCAGGCAGCAACTGGATCTGGGAGATGGCAAAACAATAGATACGACCAGAGCACCCATGAGAATAGATGGGGAAAAATTATACGCGGCGAAAGCTGCACCTAAAATTGGTGCAGACAATGAAAAGATTAACAAGGAATTTGATTTAATATAAGAGATGAACCCGACATCGTCGGCTCCATCCAAGAGAAAAAGAAAATGAATAAACGGATGAAACCCCTGGAAGATTATTTAGTGGTAGATTTTAGCCAGTTTTTGTCGGGTCCTTCTGCAAGTTTGCGGCTGGCTGACATGGGGGCGAGGGTGATAAAAATCGAGCGGTCGGGCATAGGTGACATTTGCCGCACCTTATATACGTCCAACGTGATCATGAATGGAGAATCTTCGGTATTTCATGCGATAAACAGAAATAAAGAGAGCTTCGAAGTAGACCTGAAGGAGGAAAATGATTGTAAAATGGTGCGTGAGCTGCTGGAAAAAGCGGATGTCATGATTCATAACTTTCGTCCGGGCGTAATGGAAAGGCTGGGCTTTGATTACCAGTCGGTGCAGCAGCTAAACCCAAATATTATTTATGCCGAACTATCCGGTTATGGTAATGAAGGAGATGGTAAGGGAAAACCCGGACAGGACCTGCTGCTGCAGTCGGTAACCGGTTTAACCTGGTTAAGCGGCAATGCGGGAGGGCCAGTAGCCATGGGTCTGTCTATTGTGGACATGCTCGCAGGTGCACATCTGGCACAAGGTATCCTGGCCTGTCTGTTCCGTAGAGTAACGAGCGGCGAAGGTGCACTGGTACAGGTGAGCATGATTGAATCTGCCTATGATTTTCAGTTTGAAACCATCAGTACTTTTATGAATGATGGTGGAGAACTTCCTGAACGCACAGAGAAAAACAATGCCAACGCTTATCTGGGCGCACCTTACGGTATTTATAAAACGAGCAATGGCTTTATTGCGCTGGCCATGGGATCTATACCTGTACTGGCAAGTCTATTGGAATGCAGCGCATTGGATCGGTTTACCGATCCGGCAGAGGCATTTGACAAGCGGGATGAAATAAAGGCCATTCTTGCCGGACATCTGGAAACCGGAAGTACGGAACGCTGGCTTGCGATATTGGAGCCGGCCGACATTTGGTGTTCAGATGTATTGAACTGGAAAGAACTGATGAACCATGAAGGCTTCAAAGCGTTAAATATGATCCAGCAAGTAGAAATGAGCGATGGATACCGGTATCGGACCACCCGGTGTCCGATAAGGATGGATGGTGAATTACTGGTTTCTTCCAAAGGTTCCCCTAAATTGGGCCAGGATAATGAAGCAATCATTAACCAGTTTGTAACCCTAAAAACAAGTGTTCATGATTGAAAATGAAGTATTCAGAATAGCCGTCCGTAAGTTTGGACCCTTTGAATCTGCCATGCAGAAGATATGGGACCAGTATTGCCGGTATTCGGGTTGCGGCTTAAAGGCGGAATTGGTTCCGCTGGATCTGCATGAACTTCATGAAACTACATTGCTGAACAAAGGATTGAAAAATGGCGACTGGGATGTGGCGCACATCAATACCGATTGGTTGTACGAAGGTTATACCGATGGGGCTTTCGAGAATCTGAAGCCTTTTATAGATAACGATCCGCCTTCGGGCTTTCCCCATGGATGGAGCCAATCATTACTGGCCTCACAGCAATTTGACGAAGAGGTGGTCGGTTTGCCATTCCACGATGGGCCTGAATGCCTGATCTATCGAAAGGACCTCTTTGAAAATCCCCAGGAACAAGAACACTATCTGTCTCAATATGGAAAAGCGCTTGCGGTTCCGGAAACATGGGAGGACTTTAAGCAGATTGCGCATTTTTTTAACCGCCCTGAGCAGAATCTGTTCGGAAGTGTATTTGCCTGCTATCCTGATGGGCACAACACGGTATTTGATTTTTGTTTGCAGCTATGGAGCAGGGGCGGAACACTGGTAGATGAAAATGGCAGAGTTCAGGTCAACACAGCACAGGCGATTGAAGGACTGGAGTTTTATAGGGAAATGCTGAAGGATAAAAATGCGGTACACCCTGGCTCCGTCGATTTTGATTCTGTGCAGGCCGGTGCGGCTTTCGCCCGGGGAGAAGCAGCGATGATGATCAACTGGTTTGGCTTTGCATCCGTTTGTGAGGTCGATCCGGCCTCGGCGGTAAAGGGAAAGGTGGAAGTAGCCTTGCTGCCAGCGGCGTCGGACAGCAGATCTGCTTCCTTAAATGTATACTGGTTATATACGCTGGGTGCCGGAAGCCGGCATAAAGCAATCGCTTATGATTTTATGCGTTTTGCCGTTAATGAGGCAAATGATAAGCTACTCACCCTGGAAGGGGGGATTGGCTGTCGGATTTCGACCTGGAAGGATACAGAAGTGAACAAGATTGTGCCTTATTATCACAAACTGGAGCAGCTGCATAAGTGTGCGAGAACACTGCCACAAAAAAGCAACTGGACCATAATTGCGTCATTGATCGACGAAATGGTCCTGAGCGCTCTGAACTCAGGGCAACCTGTCGCTGAAATTGTAAAGCAGGCTCAGGATAAAATTAATTTAACAGATAAATAGACCTTATGGAAATTATATATCAACCTCAGCTACCTGAAACCACACAACCCATTATCATCATTGGGGCGGGTGGTATTGTGGCTGATGCACATCTTCCGGCCTATCAGAAAGCAGGTTTTACCGTTCATGGAATTGTAAACCGTACCCGGGCAAAAGCAGAAAAGCTCGCGAAGGATTTTCATATTCCAAATGTTTATGAATCTGTAGCGGAAGCAGTGGCTAAGGCACCGGAAAATACAGTTTATGATCTGACCATTATGCCGGAACAATACCTGGAAGTATTGGCGCAATTGCCAGATGGTGCAGCCGTATTGATCCAGAAACCTATGGGCGATGACTTTGCCCAGGCCAGCGAGATCCTGGAGTTGTGCAGGAAGAAAAAACTGGTAGCCGCGATCAACTTTCAGCTTCGGTTTGCACCATTCGTAAGTGCCGCAAGATACATGATCGACCAGGGAATGATCGGTGAACTGTATGATATGGAAGTACGGGTGACGATCAAAACACCATGGGAGATCTTTCCACATGTGATGGTGCATCCGAGATTGGAAATCCTATACCATAGTATCCATTATGTGGATATGCTCCGTTCCTTTTTAGGAGATCCGGAAAGCGTGATGGCAAAAACTTTAAGACATCCGGCTAAGAGCCTTTCATCCTCACGTTCAACGATTCTGCTGGACTATGGGAATACCTTGCATGCCGTGATCAATACCAATCATGACCATGATTTTGGTGCGCACAATCAGGAGTGTTTTATCAAATGGGAAGGGACAAAAGGGGCTATTAAAGCTAATGTAGGCTTATTGATGGATTATCCGCATGGAGTACCTGATGTATTTGAATATTGCCTGCTAACCGAAGGAAAGGCTCCGGAGTGGAAGCAATTAGCATTGGAAGGGTCTTGGTTTCCGGAAGCATTTATTGGGACAATGGCTAACCTGATGCGTTATAAAGAAGGTTCGTCTGAGGTATTGTATACCAGTGTGGAAGACGTGATTAAAACAATGGCTGTGGTGGAGAGTGCCTACCTGTCCAGCGAAAGGGGCGGGGTTAAAGTAAGTGAACAATTGAAAAGCAATTAGAAAGTATCATCAGTATATGTATTTTAAATCGACATTTTTTGAAGACTACCTGTTGGAAGATAAACGGGTAACATTGGGAAGGACCATAACGGAAACAGACTTTGTGGTTCATGCCGGACACACGGGTGATTTTTTTCCGCACCATATGGATGAGGAGTGGTGTAAAACACAACCTTTTAAACATAGAATAGCCCATGGTACCATGGTGTTCAGCATCGGGATTGGCCTTACCGCATCAGAAATTAATCCGGAAGCTTTTTCTAAAGGTTACGACCGGCTGCGCTTTGTAAAACCGGTATACATCGGCGATACCATTCATTCGGAGATCACGATTTCCGAAAAAGCGGAAGCCAAGAAACCGGAATACGGAACGGTAACTGAGCACGTGGAGATGAAGAACCAACATGGTGAGGTGGTATTGGTGTGTGACCATCTGCTACTGGTAAAAAAGAAGTAAGACATTGCATTTAACAAAGGCGGTAAAAAATAATATAACCCATTATGAACCATACAACAGAGGCTGAGATAATTGTCAGCGCAGAGCCGGCGGCAGGTAAAAAATATTTGATGCCATTTATCCTGGTGGTAAGTTTATTCTTCCTTTGGGGAATGGCACACAACCTGGATTCTATACTGATCCCTCATTTAAAAAAGGCTTGTGATCTAAACAACAGGCAATCAACTTTAATTGATACTTCGGTGTTCCTGGCGTATTTTTTAATGGCGATTCCAGCAGGTATGATCCTTAAAAAATGGGGGTACAAAGCAAGTATGATCACCGGCTTGCTGGTATTCGCGACCGGAGCATTTTTATTTGTGCCTGCAGCGAATCAATTGTCTTACGTTACCTTTCTGATCGCCTTGTTTATTATTGGCTGTGGTTTAACCATTTTAGAAACCTCCGCAAACCCTTATGCAGCCGTCTTAGGTGATCCCAAAAAAGCTACGAGCAGGTTAAACCTTGCTGCCTCATTTAACGGGCTGGCCGCAATGGTTGCACCATTTATCGGTTCAATATTTATCCTGTCGGGAAAATCGCATACGAAGGAAGAGCTTGCAGCCATGACAGATACAGCCCGGTCCAGCTACTTTATGGAAGAAGCTGCATCGGTAAAGATGCCATATATCATTTTGGGTATTGTGCTGGTAGTGATTGCCATTATCTTTTACTTTGTAAATCTTCCGGAAATAAAAACGAAAAGCAAAGATGGGGTTGCTAAAGGCAGTTTCTTCGGCGCGTTACGTCATAAACATTTAAGATGGGCGGTAATCGCACAGTTCTTTTATGTTGGTGCACAGGTTTGCGTAACCAGTTTCTTTATCAGAATGGCCCAGCAGGGCGCTGGTTTCGATGAGAAAACTGCTGCTTATTATCTGGCAATTTATGGTCTGCTCTTTACTGTGGGCCGTTTCGCGGGAACAGCCTTGCTGCAGTTGATCTCTTCACATAAATTACTTTCTGTATACGCAGTTGTCGCTGTGTTGCTGAGTCTGATTGCCATTTTTGGAAATGGAGCTTATGTGGTTTATGCGCTTGGTGCTATTGGCTTTTTTATGTCGATCATGTTCCCAACCATATTCGCGCTCGGAATAGATGGTATCGGCGATGATACCAAGCCTGGCTCTTCCTGGTTGATTATGTCTATTGTAGGCGGTGCTATCCTGCCTTACGGTATGGGAACATTAATTGATTTCAATGGGGATAACATCCAGATTGGTTATAGTATACCCTTGGTTTGCTTTCTGATCATCTTATATTTTGGAATGAGGGGTTATAAAATTGCGCATAAGTAGATAAATATTCAATATGAATTTTAGAGGAAAAGAGATTTTATTGGTTTTTATCATCTGCTTCACAACGGCATTGCTGCCAGTCTGTGCGCAGCAAAGGGAAACCGCAAAGCCCTGGGTGCTCTGGTACTGGATAAAAGCGGGAGTTTCCAAAGCAGGCATTACTGCCGACCTGGAGGCTATGAAAACTGCCGGTATAGGAGGTGCTTATTTAGTGTCGGTTAAAGGCGCAACCACCCCCCCTTTATTTGATCCACCTGCAGAGCAGCTCAGTCCGCAATGGTGGGATATGGTCAAGTTTGCCATGGAGGAAGCTAAACGCCTGAACTTGCAGCTTGGCATGCACGTGAGCGATGGTTTTGCCCTGGCTGGTGGTCCATGGATCACACCTGAACTTTCCATGCAAAAAGTGGTGTCCAGCCAGCTCAACATCAAAGGCGGAAGCCAGGCGAAATTGAAACTGGTCCAACCAGAAACGATCGAAGATTATTACAAAGATATAGCGGTATATGCTTATCCCTCACTTGAAGGGACAGGCTTGTCTACCCGTACCCTAATTCCGAAAATAAGCACCAGTACGGGTGCCGATGCGAGTGGATTGGTTAAGGAAGGGAATAAGAAAAGCTTTGGCAGTAATGAGCCCTGCTGGATTCAGTACGAATTTGCACAGCCTTTTACCACGAGGACCGTCACGGTAAGAACCAACGGCAACAATTACGAGGCCGAACGATTGGAAGTTCAGGTCAGCAATGATGGAAAGGTGTTCCGTTCCCTTGGTCGCCTGGATCCGCCCCGTCACGGATGGCAGGATACGGATGCTGATGTGACCCATAGCATCGCGGCGGTTACTGCAAAATATTACCGTTTTGTTTATGATAAGAAAGGATCGGAACCCGGTGCGGAAGATCTGGATGCGGCTAAATGGAAGCCTTCTTTAAAGCTGGTTAACCTGGAACTTTCTGCAGAACCGAGAATCAGTCAGTTTGAAGGAAAAGCAGGAGCCGTATGGCGGATTAGTAAGCGTAGCAATGCCAATATCATCCCTGATCAGCTCTGCGTGCCTTTAAATCAAATTATTGATCTGACCGCAAAGCTGAAGGCTGATGGCAGTTTAAATTGGAAGGTGCCTAAAGGGAACTGGACCATTTTAAGAATCGGACATACTTCTACCGGTCATAAAAATGCCACCGGTGGGGGCGGTATAGGTTTGGAAAGCGATAAGTTTAATCCTGTTGCGGTTAAATTGCAGTTCGACAGCTGGTTCGGGGAGGCTTTAAAGCGTGGCGGACCGGAAATAGCCTCAGAAGTGATGCGTGTCTTTTATATCGACAGCTGGGAGTGTGGCAGCCAGAACTGGTCGCCTTTATTCGCTTCCGAATTTAAAAAACGCAGAGGTTACGACATGATGCCTTATCTGCCGGTTATGACAGGGATACCTGTACAAAACGCTGCGGTTTCTGAAGGTTTTCTGTATGATCTGCGCCAAACGATTTCAGAACTGGTGGTAGATCAGTTTTATAAAACACTGGCCAGGCTGGCTAAGGAAAAAGGAATGCTGTTCACTGCAGAAAGCGTAGCGCCAACCATGGTAAGCGATGGCATCATGCATTACAAGACTGTGGATTTGCCTATGGGTGAATTTTGGCTGAACAGCCCAACCCATGACAAACCTAACGACATGCTGGATGCCATTTCCGGTGCTCACATCTACGGGAAGAATATCGTGCAGGCTGAGGCATTTACAACCGTGCGCATGGACTGGAGCGAACACCCTGGGAATATGAAAACGCTGCAAGACAGAAACTACGCCCTGGGTATCAATAAATTAATATACCATGTATTTGCTCATAATCCATGGATGGACAGGAAGCCGGGGATGACACTGGATGGGGTAGGCCTCTATTTTCAGCGCGATCAGACCTGGTGGAAACCTGGTAAGGCCTGGGTAGCTTATGCAGAACGCGCACAAGCGCTCCTGCAACAGGGAAATCCGGTGGCAGATATAGCCGTCTTCACTGGTGATGAGATTCCACGAAGGTCAGTACTTCCTGATCGACTGGTGAATGTTTTACCGGGGATCTTTGGAAAAGAAGTGGTGGAAGCGGAACGCATCCGCTTGCTGAATGCCGGCGAGCCCTTAAGACAAAAACCTGCAGGGGTAAGCCATTCAGCAAATATGGCAGATCCTGAAAACTGGGTTAACCCGCTTCGTGGATATGCCTATGATTCTTTTAATCCTGATGTATTGGCTACTGCAAAAGTAGTGAATAAAAGGGTGGTGTTCCCGGGTGGCGCCAGTTATGCACTGTTGGTTATTCCCGGCAAAACAGTGATGAACCCGAATTATCAGTATATGAATTTCGAAACGCTGAAACAATTGCTGGCACTTGTAAAAGCTGGTGCCACAGTGTTGTTGAACGAAAAACCGCTTTACCAGGCTGGCTTACAACAAGTGCCGGAAGCTGAATTTCAAAAAACGGTAGCCGAATTGTGGAAGCCGGGAAAGAATGGAAACGGCCTGGTGATCATGGGACCTTATCAGGAGGAAACATTTGAGCCGCTTGGAATCGACCGCGATTTTTTTGTTGCAGAAGCCGGTTCAGCTAAGTATGCTAAATATATCGGCTATACCCATCGTAAAACTGCTCAGAAAGACATTTATTTTATAACGAATCAGCTGGCGCAGAAGCGTTCACTGACCTGTTCATTCCGCGTATCGGATTTAAAAACGGCGCCCGAGTTTTACAATGCGGTCACGGGTGAAACCTGGAAAGCCAAAACCTGGTCTGTGGTCAACGGAACCTTGCAGCTACCGCTTATGCTGGAAGCAAATGCGTCGGTATTTGTTATTTTTAACCCAGAAGGCGAACCTGCACAACCGCTTGCCGGAAAATCCAACTGGCAGGATTTTAAAACCTTGCAAACACTAAGCGGTGATTGGAAAGTGGCCTTTGATCCTGCTTATGGCGGCCCTTCAAATCCACTGATCTTTAAAGAACTGAAGGACTGGAGCAAAGATGCGGATTCCCTCATCAATTACTATTCAGGAACTGCTGTTTATACCAAGAGCTTTAACAACAAAGAAAGTAAAAATACACCATTCTGGTTGGATCTTGGCAGCGTGGCGAACATTGCGGAGGTGAAGGTAAACGGTATTTCCTGTGGTACTGTTTGGACTGCGCCCTATCGTGTAGACATTAGCAATGCGCTGAGAAAAGGAAATAACGAGATCAGTATCGCTGTAAGCAATACCTGGGCAAACCGCCTGATCGGTGACCAACGACTGCCAGAAAATGAACGGATAACCAACACTACCGCACCTTTCAGACTGGAAGGCAAACCATTGCTGGAAGCGGGCCTGCTTGGACCGGTAGTGATCCAGACTTTAAAGTAACAGATGATTAACCCGAACTTAAAATATAAACGATGAAAAGGATACTTATGCTATCTGTGCTATTTTTTCCGCTGGTGAGCAGTCAGGCACAGGATAAAAGTCTGGTGAATACCACGGAAAGCAGCCATGCCAAACTCCATAGTCCGGATATGAAGGATGTGACCTGGACCAAAGGCTTTTGGGCAGACCGTTTTAAAGTAGCCAGGGAAACCATGGTACCCAACATGTGGGACATCTATAACGATGCAAATATCAGTCATGCCTTTAAGAATTTCGAGATTGCCGCGGGCCTGGACACCGGATCGCATAAAGGCCCTTCGTTCCACGATGGCGATTATTATAAAACCCTGGAGGCTATGGCCAGTATATACGCGTCAACCCACGATCCAAAGCTGAACGCTAAGATGGACAAAGCCATTGAAGTGATTGCAAAGTCTCAGCGGGAGGACGGCTACATTTATACTAAGGCGATGATAGAGCAGCGCAAAACCGGTTCCAAGAACCAGTTTCAGGACCGGCTCAGCTTTGAAGCGTATAATATCGGTCATTTAATGACGGCGGCCTGTGTACATTACCGGGCCACAGGCAAAACGAATCTGCTTGACGTAGCGAAAAAGGCAACCGAATACCTGTATAATTTTTATCAGAA
>CBFGNP010000050.1:0-11768 GCA_965650095.1 uncultured Pedobacter sp.
GACTGAAAATCCATGTGTCGCCGGTTCGATCCCGGCCCATACCACCAGCCTCCTAGACACCTAGGGGGCTTTTTTTATGCCTTTACGGCCGATTTCACGTCTTTCCAGCGTTAACTTATAGAGTTTTCACAAAGTTTCAATTACATTTGTACACGTTTTTTTGTACAGAAAGCATAAAAAAACTTTAGTAAAACTTTAGTAGACTATGGCGAAACTAACACCTGTTATTCTTGATGAGCCTGCACAAGCAGATGGGACATGGAATGTAAAGATTAGGATAGGCCATAAAAGTAAAAGTTCTTACTTCAAAACGAATGTTTTTGTCGGTAAAAGGGATTTAGGGAAAGGTGATATTATCAAGCCTCAATTTGTTTTAGATAACTTATCGGATTTACTGAAAAAGTATAATGACCTGTTGAGGAGTATGAGTAGTAAGACCGATGCCATGTCGGCAGCGGAGATCAAAGACATGCTTGTAAAGTCTGACGAAAAGATTACAAACACATCTGGGCAGGTAATGTTTATGGAGTTTTGCAGAGAGTATATTGATCAATTGGAGGCTTCGGGTAAGGGCGGCACAGCGAAAACGCTTCAGGCAGCTTACTATGCTTTTTCTGATTACCTGGCAGGTAGTGATATGCCTGCAGACAGGATAACTTCAAAAGTGCTTAAATCATTTGAATCATACCTTCGCAGTGATAGAGTAGTCCAGCGCATGAACCAGGGGAAGATGAGAGAAGTGAACCTGGTGGCCCTTGGTGACGCTGGAGTGCATAATCGTATGCGTGACCTGCGTGTCCTTTTCAATGCGGCTAAGGAGCATTATAATGATGAAGAAGTAGGCGAAATATTAATCCCTAACAACCCTTTTGCAAAATATAAAGTTGTCGACGCTCCTGAAACTGGCGATAGAGATTTGAGCGTTGATGAGATCTTACGCATCAGGGATGCTGAGGTGATAAGTAAGGGGCAGTCCAGTCAGGGCGGTGTCGTCGCCGGTAGTCGCGGCGAAATGGCTCGGGACCTATGTATGCTATCCCTTTACCTGTGTGGGATGAATGCTGCAGATATGTACGAATTGCAACCCACCAAAGGAGATAGGGTTGAGTATAAGAGAAAGAAGACCAGGGGCAGGCGTAAAGACAGTGCTTTTATCAGCATTAAAATAATTCCTGAATGCCGCGCGTTGTATGATAAATGGGCGGGGAAGCTATCCGGACTTTATAGCCATCCTGATTATTTGAATGCTGCAATTAGGGAGGGCATTAAAAAATTACGTGTCGCCGCTGATTTGCCAGGTCTCCAGTTTATTCAGCTAAGGCATGCTTTTGCTTCACTGGCCCATAATGAATGCCGGATCCCGACTGATCACGTAGCTATAGCTATGAACCATAAAAATACCCAAAACAAAGTTACAGGAATTTATATCAGGAGAGACTGGACAATCATCGACGATGTACAGAGGAAAGTTGTTGATCTGTTGCCAGCCTAGCGGCGCTTACCCTCCAGGTTTTCAATCCTGCCATTAAGCTGCTCAATTATTTTGTTTTGCTTTTCAAGGATATCAAACATTTTGTTAATGTTGTTTTGAAGGATTTTCAATGACCTTTCAATGGTAACGACATCCTGATGGACGTCCCTTATTTTAGTTGTCTCCGTCGACACTTGTGGCTCTTTCTTTTCGTCGCCCTGTCCAGTCGCCAGCCATTCCTGGTTAAGACCAAACTTTGTGATAAGTGAGTTAACAACCTTCAAATTATTTATTGGCCGCTGCCCGCTTTCTACATTGGAAATCCAGGTCTTGGAAATACCTATCTTATCAGCCGCTTTAACCATATTTTCATCAACGTACTTTTTACGGAAGTAATGAAACCTTTCAGCCATTTTCAGGTCTACATTTTTTAAAGGTGGAGTTGATACGTGTCTTGCCATTGTATTATGTGTTGTGCGGGTTAATCGGTTAGGGTGAATTTGAATATTAATTGTAGTCCGTGGTTATCTAAACTGCCTATACCGGTTAGATAGTAGCGGTAACTATACCCTAGCTTTTCGTGAAGCCAGATATTAAATAATATACCATCGTATACTGCGTTGTCCATTATCAAGTCAATTTCCAAAGCCTGTTCCTTTATTCGCTTTGGAATAAATGAATGCATGTTGAATATAACCGACTGATCATCCTCTTTATGTAGCGGGTAATTACAAATTTTAGCTGCTATATAAACTTCATCATGAATAAAAGTTTCTTTGGGGTATCCAGCTTTAAACCCGTGCTCCGGCCATAAATCTGAATCGTATAGTCGGCTATCATGGAGTACGTGCATTGCTGCGCATGTTACCCGGGAGATTATATCTTGTTTGGTGGGTGGCATTAGAAATCGTCTTTTCCGGACTTGGTTTTTAAATATGTCGTATAAGACTGTAGAATTTGTTCAATATTGTCTGATAGTGCCGCGTGATATTTTTTGCCTTCAGTAGGAAACTTTTTCTGGGCCAAATAATCCATATATCTTTTTTCAATCGGAATTTTAACCGCATTACTTGTCCTTGTTTCAGGATAATCGTGAGTGAATTGATATAACCTTATTCTGGATTTTTTATCTTTAACCGTTAAATCTATCATAAATCCAATAGTGCCATTATCTCCTATAAATCCAGGTATTGAATATTTAAAGTTTCCACTTCCTGTTATTATTCCTGATTCTTTATCTTTAAGCTGAATAACCTCTTTGGAGTCGTTAAATGTTTCCGCCATCCACCTTAATGAGGTGTTAAATAACATCTCCTTGTCGCTCTCAAGGCTGTCAATAATTTTTTCATAAAAGACGAGGTTATCTTTCAAATTCAAATGAACCTTTGCGGTGTCCTTTGCTTTTTTCTGAGAAAAACAAATGGATGTAATTAGTATCAGCAAAAGCGTCAATAGTTGTTTTTTCATTTTATCGTTTGTTTACAATTTGCACTATATTAAATATCTGCTCAATATCATCAAGGAATAAATCTTCATCTGGATAAGAGGATTTGTCGGGGTTAAGAGAGTGTATCGTTATAAATCCCTTGTCAACGTCGTGGTTAATTATCTTTTTAATAAGTATCCCTTCTGTTTTGTGTACGATCACCCATGCATCATAATTATGCGTATGGAGTTTGTACATCCACTGGTGCCTGGACAGTTCCCTTCCTACCGCAATTGAACCATCAAAGATGCTTTCTTTAAAATTACCAGGTTCCAATGACGTCATGCTGTCACCCTTAACTTCAAATGCCAGGTAGTGTCCTTTATGCTGCTTGAATACATCAATAGATATCGTCATTAAGTCTTCGTAGTATTCAGGGTCCTGGAATCCCCTTAAGTAACCCGCAAATGCTTTGTAGGGAACAATCGGCACCCTCATTCGCAACGTTCCATCTGGCAATTCTTCAAACCTAGACCCGTCATTGTCGAAATCATTGGGGTCGGATGCTATATGTAATGGCTGAGCTTCAAGGCGGGGGTTGGGAGCGGCGTTCGTTCCATCTTCTGCTATTTTTGTCAAGTCTATGGACAGCTTTGTCTTGACGCTCCGCACTATTCTATCACCTAAAGCAGACCTTCCGCACCATGTGCTCAATGTTTGTCTTGATATGCCAAGCCTTTTTGCGGCAAACTCTTGAGTAATGCCGCTTGTTCTTAAAGCTTCTTTTAAAATTATTCCGCTAATAATCAATATGTTATGATTTATTTTACAAAAATGTCTTTACATGTCTTGCTAATACAAATTAAGTCTTTACATTTGTATTGTTCAATAACAACAAAGGTAATTATAAACATTTAAAACACATATCGCAAATAACTACTAACATGAACATCCTAACAGACAACTACGGCATACCATCATTGGACTTTGAAGTTGGTATACTGACCCCAAGAGAACTTGAAGTAATGCAACGTGCGTTGCTTCCGGACAAAAACATTGCGTTAGCGCTTAACATTAGCTATTTCACTGTGATGGCTCATTTGAGAAGCATAAGGCAAAAGACAGGGCTTCTGGATAAAAATCAGATGTGCTATCTATTGGGCACCAGAAACGGACACTTAAACTAATTAATATATGCAGGTACTACAACCAGTTAAAGGCATTTCATGGACGGAGGTTCTCACTGGGATGCAGAAGGATCAAGAGATAGAAGATGTTGATCTGAATCTCAGAAATACAGTTGGCCCGTTGATCAGTAGACAGCTTTCTTTATCCCATCCAAAAATGAAGTGGACAACTAAGAAGACAAGCGAAACGAAATTCAAAATTATAAGAACAGCATAAAAAAGCCCCGGCCACGTCGCCAAACAGAAACCGGAGCCTTATCCAATCACCTTTAAATAATAGGACAATGTCAAAAGTAAAGGAAATTATTGACTTGTGGGATACTGAACGTATCGGCAATGATGCAGAGTTTCATTATGTAACTCCTGAAATGGATGAAAAGCAAGACGCCCGTAAGTTCAGGGTGTCGGCTGATGACCTGAGAACATTCATCGAGGAAAACAACCTGAACGAATTTCAAACAGACGTAGACGATTTCAAAAGCTACGATGCCCACGATTACCTAATGGATAATTGGGAAGATATAGTAATGCGTTTCTGGAATGAAGATGTTGCTCCGAGATTGGAACAAAGTTACAAGGATGCTCTTGCGCACATTCAGTCGGCGCTAAAGAAAGCCGGGCATCCACTAACCAACATAGAATTAAAAGGAGTGTACGCCAGGGTAAAGCAACTGTACGGCATCACATTCGGAAAGGAGGCAGCGTAATGACTGTATCTATGCCAGATTTCATGCTCCAAAGAATGCTTACTGATGCCGCCGAAGCTGGAGCAAACGCAGCAATGGAGAAAGCGGGGTTACTCAGCCCAAATGTAAGTATGACTGAAGCTTACACCAAATACGGTAGGCGGTCAGTCGACCGGTGGATAAAGGAGGGCCGGATTAAAGCTAAAAAGCTGAGCCCAAATGCCACCAAAAGGTTCCTGGTCCGTTCAGAACTGGAAGTTTTGGACAAATCATTTAACAGACCTACACACGATTTAATCACCACTAGCCACTAATCCTATGAAACCATACACCATATCCCAACAACTGACCGACATAGCTGCTGATCTTGCGGAATTGCGAAAAGGGACTGCTAAAGCCATCCGTAAAGTAATAGCAGCATTCCGCAGACTGGTTACTCGCAGGCCAGCTTGTACCGCTGGCTCCATCCGGACATCCGGGGTAGCCCGAACCATCTTCCCAATCTGCTACAATAAGAATAACCCAATGGAAGGATTTAATGATGCCGCACTGGCGTGGGCAAAACCACAGCAAGACGCGATTCGTGATGCATACGAATGTGACGATGAAGTGTACACGGATGCATACGTAAGAAAAGGTCAGTCGCTACAGGATAGGATCGCCCAGGAGATTGCAATGGAGCAGTTGCTTCAGCAGGGATTAAAAGTGTTGGTGAATTAATGCCACTGGACAAACAGGACAGGGAGAAATTCAATGAATTGTACCTGTCAATAAACAACATAAAGATACCTCAGTTTTGGGATGAAGAAGCGAGGAATATGGGCGAAAAAGTGGGAGAAGGACTCCAAATAATAAAACAAGCAATTAAAGAAGTATCAACAATTATAAAGTAATGGGACAAGTTGTAAAATGTGATCTTCCTGTGAATGTTAACCTGTTTTGGTCTAAAGTTAATAAAACAAACAGGTGTTGGAATTGGACGGCGTCTACAAACGAGGCAGGATACGGACGTATTAATATCAGAGGAGTAGTGTGGCTGTCACATAGGGTATCCTTTCTGTTGGCAAACGGTTCGATAATAAAAGAACTATGTGTTATGCATAGTTGTGACAATCCAAAATGCGTAAACCCTAATCATTTATCACAAGGCACCATAGCAGACAATAATATTGATATGGTCAATAAAGGTCGTTCGGCCTATCAAACAGGTAAAAGCAACAATCCTACCGGATTAAACCACGGCAGATACACTAAACCGAACTCCACTGCAAGAGGAGAAAGAAACGGGGCATCAACAATAAGTGATTTTGCAGTATTGGTGATAAGAAAAGTTCACGCATTAGGGCTCTCTCAAAAACTTATTTCTAAAGCATTTGAAATACATATAAGTACAGTAAACAGAATTATAAACAATCAAGCTAGAATATCATGAAAGCAGAATTAACAGTACAAAATCAAGTTCAGGATAGTGAATTAATCGGTTACCTGGATAATTTAGGTTTAACAAAAAAACTTACGGAGGGTGAAAAAAACACTTATATCCAAATCGCTAAAGCATTCGGCTTAAATCCTTTTAAGCGTGAAATACACGTTTCGAAGTATGGCGAAAATATGAGTATAATCACTGGGTACGAGGTTTATATTAAACGTGCTGAACGTACAGGCATGCTTGACGGTTGGTCTGCCTCAACAACCGGTAGTGTTGCTACAGGGGATTTAAAAGCAATTGTTACAATACACAGAAAGGATAGATCACATCCATTTGTTTGGGAGGCGCTTTACGAGGAGTGTGTACAAAAAACTGGCCAGGGGGTTGTTACGAAGTTTTGGCAAAAAGCTGCGTTCATGACCAAGAAAGTCGCGATATCTCAGGGGTTCAGATTGTGTTTTTCCGATGAGTTGGCTGGCATGCCTTACACCTCTGATGAAATGCCAGAAAACACAGAGGATGCCACTTACACAACAGTCATTGCGCCAAACTACGAGCAGGATCTACGCGAACAAGGCAGCCTTGAAGATTTGGCCCACTACTTCAAATCAATGCCGGCTGACAAGCAAAAAGAGTTTGCAAAATTAACCGGTGAATTGAAAGCTGCGTTTGAAGCTGAGGGGCATGTACAGTTGCCGGTAATGTCTGATGATGAGTTCACCGTTCTTATTGCTGATATCAGCATGGGTACTAAAACAGGAGCAACTGCATTGCTGAAAGAAAAACGTACACAGTTTTCGTTCACCAATGATCAAGAGGCTGCAATAAGTGCCGCTATTTCTGGATTAACTACCAAAAAAGCAGCGTAATGAACCTACCTATATTTAAAATCAGAGCCAGTGCAGCCCATGAGATACTGGCTGGCTCTGTTGGACTGACAGATGTACAATCTGCAAGGCTATACGAATTGTCTACCAGAGCTAAAGACGCTGTAACAGGGGCAGCCAAGCCGCTTACCGAAAAGATGACGGTGGAGATGGAAACACTTATCTACAAATTCAATAACCCTGAACTGCCGGAAGGTGCTAAAACCTATTGCCAAAAATGGCTAAAGGAACAGTTGTACAACCGCAGGAAACATTTTACCAATAGGTACCTGGAAAAAGGTATTCAATGTGAAGATGGTGCTATTGAGTTTGCTTCGGAGTATTACAACTGGCGGGGTGCATGTAAAAATGATGAATGGTTTGAAGATGATTATATGCAGGGCACTCCTGATATCATTCTGGATGATGATAGCCACGTTATAGACATCAAAAACAGTTATGATGCTTTTAGCTTCCCATTGTTTGAAACTGAAATTCCAACTAAGGGCTATGAAACGCAGTTGCAGGTTTACCTGGCTTTAACTGGTCACGAACGGGCTACGCTTACCTATTGTTTAATGGATGCGCCTCTTGATATTATGAAAGAGGAAATGCGCAGGCTTTCATGGAAAGAGGGGTCAATGGGGTTAGTGACTGATGAATTGTACCAAAAGGTAAAAGCAGAAATGACGTATTCCAATCTAATACCAGAATTGCGTTTGAAATCATTCACTGTTGAAAAGGACGCAGCCGTAATTGATGAATTGTATATCAGGGTTGATATGTGCCGGGAGTATATCGCGTCATTGATGGCGGCAAAGGCTGAACTACAAAAAGCAGCTTAGCCATGAATAAGCCCAACCTCTCCCAATTACCCCTCCACTTCCAGAAAATCAGCAAGCGTTGGTGGAAGGACACTAAAACTGGTCAGATGATCCCCGCTGATAAGATCACAGATCACCTGCCAAAGCCACCGGAACCGGACGAACAGATAATAGCTAAACGATGGGATCTGAAATACTGATAGTGGTGGAAATAATCCCAACAGATGACCCGGTTTTAGTCACTGTTTATGATGGGGCGCCAATGGAGTTGGGCCAGGTTTAGTCACAATTGTGACTTAAGAATATAAATAAACCACCCCGGCTCTGGTACCCGGAATATAATATGAACATTACAGGTAAAATACACGAAGTAGGCGAACTACAACAAGTGTCAGAAACTTTTAAGAAGCGCGATTTGATCATTGAATACGCTGAAAACCCTACTTATCCAGAGTACATTAAGTTTGAGGCTCTACAAGACAAAACAGCTTTATTTGATAGCCTTTCTGCCGGTGATGAGGTAGAAGTATCATTTAACCTAAGAGGTCGGCCTTGGACAGATAAAGCAGGTAAAACCAGCTACTTCAATAGTCTGGTTGTATGGAAACTGGTTAAGATTTCTGGGGGTACAGTGGCTCCTGCATCTGTCCCAACGAATGCCCCGGCAGATTTGAATAGTGCGCCTGGTGATGAACCTGGAGATCTCCCATTTTAGCCTAACCTTCCCCCGGCTTCGGTTGGGGGATTAACCAACTTCCATACGTCCAATGCAACTAACAAACATCTACATCCGTCCTGAACCATCTGATACAACGCCGCGTGTGGCCCTTCACAGTCTGAAGTTCGGTCAGCGATATAAACACACTGCCGGGGGAAATGTAAGCCAGGTGTTCGCTATTCGTGACGGGTATATAGTTGTAAAGCGTAGCGATGATTGGCTGGTGCGAATAAACCAGGGGGATGAAGGTTGGGGTAAGATGGTTATACCAATCACAGGCCGATAGGTCAGCACGCTTTCAAAGCAGGAGATTGGAGAGGGTTTAATAATACTTATTTGGGGTGATTACCACTGTAGTTAAAATAAAAAGAAATGCTTACAATAACAAACGAAGATAACATGCAACTTATGGCCCGGTATCCTGATGGGTATTTGGATCTGGCTATTGTAGATCCGCCTTATGGGATTGGTGTAAATGTTTCGATGGGTAGAAGAAAAGGAGACAAAAAGAGTGGGTATCATAAATTTTCCGGTGAAGATAAAATGATACCAGATGAATTATACTTCAATGAGTTGTTTCGTGTTACAAAGAATCAGATTATATGGGGGGGAACTATATGACTAAGCATCTAAATCCCTCTGCATGTTGGTTATTGTGGGATAAGGGATTCTCTGAAGATGTAACGTTTGCGCAATTTGAACTTGCATGGACTTCATTTAGCACCAGCGCTAAAAAATTTAACAAAAATCCATCCCAGCAAAACAGGATCCACCCCACACAAAAACCAGTCGCCCTGTATAAATGGCTTTTAGATAAATATGCTAAACCTGGTAATAAAATCCTTGACACGCACTTAGGATCCGGATCAATTGCAATTGCCTGTCACGATTACGGGTATGACCTTACAGCCTGCGAACTGGATGCTGATTACTACGCTGCAGCTATGAAACGAATTGAACAGCACAGATCACAACAATCATTATTTAGTCAGGCGATATGAGCTATTCCCCGACTTTAAGTTTTGAAATGTTTATACCGAGTTTTTGCAGGGCGTCAATGGCTAGCTGTTCATCGGTTGGAGTAATGCGCTGTCCAGCACGATTAGCAAGCTTGTTAGCTAATTTAACGCTGGTAGCGTTCTTATCGGGCCACATCAATCGGGCAAGCTCAGCCTGGCTAATAAGAGGGTTATCAATAAGGAATTGCTTTAAATCCATATCTGCAAATATAGCGAAAAAAACATATATAACAAACGATATATAAATATATAATAAAAATTATATAAAATATTTGGATATATATAATAAACGTTATATATTTACATCATCAAAGCAATACAGCTTTGGTAAAACTAAAAGGGAAATGGGAACTCTGATATTAAAACCACAGCACAAAACGACAGTAATAGGTCAAATGCTTTCTTTAAAATCTCAGATTGAGTATCATAAAAAAGAAATAGCGCCTAATCTGTATCAGTTGGACAAATGGGAGGAAAAAGAGTATCTAAAAGTCAATTCTGATAACATCGCGGAATTGGAGAGGTTAAAAAAAATCATAATCGCAGATAAGCCAACGTTCACCAATTTTTTGCAGAAGTATAGTTCAGGTCTTTGCGTGGCAATATTCATTAACAAATACATTTTATAGTTATAAATGTGGAATCTGTCCGCCTCGCCTTCTCCGGATGTGCGGGGCTTTTGGGGTGCCAGCCCTCACTAAGCGAGGATGAACAACAAACAAGGAAGGAGGCAATTATGAAACGATAATAATAAAATCTATGTGTGCTATAAGAACCGGGGTTGAAACAGTCTCCGGTTTTTGGGGTGCCAGCCTATTCAACTGGTTTAAGATTATGGACAGAATTAAATTAGAAGCAAACACATTGGTTGAAGCAATTTCACTAGCCATAAAATTCGCTAAAGAACCAAATGAGGAAAATTTTAACTCTGTTTGCCTTGTGATATTTTCAGATGGCAGATTCTATATTTCAGAACGTTGCAGCAAAAATACTTCCTATTCAGGTTTCGTTCCTATGACCTTAGATAGGATGTGCTTGGTCGTTTGTAAAGACGATTATCCCGCTAAGGACTGGCCTTTTGATCTTGTAGAGTTCTGCTCCATGTATGGCATTAGAACCTCAAATAGAGTGGTTAATGATTACTATGGAAAACCATTAAAAAATAATTGGAGATAACACGTACCAAACGTGCCCATCCCTTAAAAGGGAAAGCCCTGCCTGCTTAATTGTTGGCGGGGTTTGGGAGTTAAAGGATAATAGGAAATTATGAGACCTCAGGACATTTATATTTTAGTTGGGTGTGAAGAAAGCCAGGCTGTGACTATCGCGCTAAGAGATAAAGGCATAAACGCTTTTAGCTGTGATATTGAAGAATGTACGGGGGGGCATAATGAATGGCATTTGAAGATGGATTTGTTTGAGGCTGTAAGTTCAAGAAAATGGAATGCAGGTATTTTCTTTCCTCCATGCACTCATCTTGCGGTTAGTGGAGCAAAGCATTTCGCTAAAAAGATTGCTGATGGAAGACAACAGCAGGGTATTGATTTTTTTATGAGTATAACCGAATTAAATATGCCTTATGCAATAGAAAATCCAGTTGGGATAATGAGTAGTAAATTCAGAAAGCCAGACCAGATTATTCAACCCTGGCAATTTGGCGATGAGTTTCAGAAAACAACTTGCCTTTGGATATCCGGATTACCTCTGCTAAAACACACCGAAATAGTTTCTAAGGGTGATTTTGTTACGACTCCATCCGGCAAGAGATTGCCTAAATGGTATTCCGATAATAAATCAGCAGCCAACAGATCTAAAACATTCCCAGGGATCGCAAAGGCAATGGCTGATCAGTGGGGTGATTACTTGATAAATGATACTATAACCGTTGAGGCTTCCATTTCTGCATATAGGCAACTAACAATATTCGATGTCATAAACAAAACCGCATAATGGAAAAACTATTGCAAATACTATCAGAAATAGACAACATGGAGACTTTAATAAAGATCTATGCGGTTGACGGAAAAATCAACAAACAGGAGGCGCAGGAACTTCTGTACATAACTAAACGGATTACTGATATCGGACTGAAATAACCCCCTCTACCAACCAATAGATAAACTAAATAGAAAATAGAATGAA